>NZ_JABFFN010000004.1:0-271 GCF_019685515.1 Streptococcus cristatus | reverse complement strand
ATATCCATAGATGGGCACGAGTGGACTCGAACCACCGACCTCACGCTTATCAGGCGTGCGCTCTAACCACCTGAGCTACGCGCCCAAGTTAAAAAACTTGGTATTTGAACAAAGTTCAAAGCGGGTGACGAGAATCGAACTCGCGACAACAGCTTGGAAGGCTGTAGTTTTACCACTAAACTACACCCGCTAAAATGGGAGTTAACGGGATCGAACCGCTGACCCTCTGCTTGTAAGGCAGATGCTCTCCCAGCTGAGCTAAACTCCCTCT
>NZ_JABFFN010000003.1:0-5120 GCF_019685515.1 Streptococcus cristatus | reverse complement strand
AGCTAAGCGACTTCCATATCTCACAGGGGGCAACCCCCAACTACTTCCGGCGTTCTAGGGCTTAACTGCTGTGTTCGGCATGGGTACAGGTGTATCTCCTAGGCTATCGTCACTTAACTCTGAGTAATACCTACTCAAAATTGAATATCTATCAAATAATTAGAAAACCTCACGCTTCGTATCCTCAGTTACTTTGGATAAGTCCTCGAGCTATTAGTATTAGTCCGCTACATGTGTCGCCACACTTCCACTTCTAACCTATCTACCTGATCATCTCTCAGGGCTCTTACTGATATATAATCATGGGAAATCTCATCTTGAGGTGGGTTTCACACTTAGATGCTTTCAGCGTTTATCCCTTCCCTACATAGCTACCCAGCGATGCCTTTGGCAAGACAACTGGTACACCAGCGGTAAGTCCACTCTGGTCCTCTCGTACTAGGAGCAGATCCTCTCAAATTTCCTACGCCCGCGACGGATAGGGACCGAACTGTCTCACGACGTTCTGAACCCAGCTCGCGTGCCGCTTTAATGGGCGAACAGCCCAACCCTTGGGACCGACTACAGCCCCAGGATGCGACGAGCCGACATCGAGGTGCCAAACCTCCCCGTCGATGTGAACTCTTGGGGGAGATAAGCCTGTTATCCCCAGGGTAGCTTTTATCCGTTGAGCGATGGCCCTTCCATACGGAACCACCGGATCACTAAGCCCGACTTTCGTCCCTGCTCGAGTTGTTGCTCTCGCAGTCAAGCTCCCTTATACCTTTACACTCTGCGAATGATTTCCAACCATTCTGAGGGAACCTTTGGGCGCCTCCGTTACCTTTTAGGAGGCGACCGCCCCAGTCAAACTGCCCGTCAGACACTGTCTCCGATAGGGATCACCTATCCGGGTTAGAGTGGCCATAACACAAGGGTAGTATCCCAACAACGTCTCCTTCGAAACTGGCGTCCCGATCTCTTAGACTCCTACCTATCCTGTACATGTGGTACAGACACTCAATATCAAACTGCAGTAAAGCTCCATGGGGTCTTTCCGTCCTGTCGCGGGTAACCTGCATCTTCACAGGTACTAAAATTTCACCGAGTCTCTCGTTGAGACAGTGCCCAAATCATTACGCCTTTCGTGCGGGTCGGAACTTACCCGACAAGGAATTTCGCTACCTTAGGACCGTTATAGTTACGGCCGCCGTTTACTGGGGCTTCAATTCATACCTTCGAGTTACCTCTAAGCACTCCTCTTAACCTTCCAGCACCGGGCAGGCGTCACCCCCTATACATCATCTTACGATTTAGCAGAGAGCTGTGTTTTTGATAAACAGTTGCTTGGGCCTATTCACTGCGGCTGACGTAAAGTCAGCACCCCTTCTCCCGAAGTTACGGGGTCATTTTGCCGAGTTCCTTAACGAGAGTTCTCTCGCTCACCTGAGGCTACTCGCCTCGACTACCTGTGTCGGTTTGCGGTACGGGTAGAGTATGTTTAACGCTAGAAGCTTTTCTTGGCAGTGTGACGTCACTAACTTCGCTACTAAACTTCGCTCCCCATCACAGCTCAATGTTATAGAATTAAGCATTTGACTCAATTCACACCTCACTGCTTAGACAGACACTTCCATTCGTCTGCTTTAGTTAGCCTACTGCGTCCCTCCATCACTACATACTCTAGTACAGGAATATCAACCTGTTGTCCATCGGATACACCTTTCGGTCTCTCCTTAGGTCCCGACTAACCCAGGGCGGACGAGCCTTCCCCTGGAAACCTTAGTCTTACGGTGGACAGGATTCTCACCTGTCTTTCGCTACTCATACCGGCATTCTCACTTCTATGCGTTCCAGCGCTCCTCACGGTACACCTTCTCCACACATAGAACGCTCTCCTACCATACCTATAAAGGTATCCACAGCTTCGGTAAATTGTTTTAGCCCCGGTACATTTTCGGCGCAGGGTCACTCGACTAGTGAGCTATTACGCACTCTTTGAATGAATAGCTGCTTCTAAGCTAACATCCTAGTTGTCTGTGCAACCCCACATCCTTTTCCACTTAACAATTATTTTGGGACCTTAGCTGGTGGTCTGGGCTGTTTCCCTTTCGACTACGGATCTTAGCACTCGCAGTCTGACTGCCGACCATAATTCTTTGGCATTCGGAGTTTATCTGAGATTGGTAATCCGGGATGGACCCCTCACCCAAACAGTGCTCTACCTCCAAGAATCTTTATGTCGACGCTAGCCCTAAAGCTATTTCGGAGAGAACCAGCTATCTCCAAGTTCGTTTGGAATTTCTCCGCTACCCACAAGTCATCCAAGCACTTTTCAACGTGCCCTGGTTCGGTCCTCCAGTGCGTCTTACCGCACCTTCAACCTGCTCATGGGTAGGTCACATGGTTTCGGGTCTACGACATGATACTAATGCGCCCTATTCAGACTCGGTTTCCCTACGGCTCCGTCTCTTCAACTTAACCTCGCATCATATCGTAACTCGCCGGTTCATTCTACAAAAGGCACGCTCTCACCCATTAACGGGCTCGAACTTGTTGTAGGCACACGGTTTCAGGTTCTATTTCACTCCCCTCCCGGGGTGCTTTTCACCTTTCCCTCACGGTACTGGTTCACTATCGGTCACTAGGGAGTATTTAGGGTTGGGAGATGGTCCTCCCAGATTCCGACGGGATTTCTCGTGTCCCGCCGTACTCAGGATACTGCTAGGTACAAAGACTATTTTAAATACGAGGCTCTTACTCTCTTTGGCTGATCTTCCCAAATCATTCTTCTATAATCTTTGAGTCCACATTGCAGTCCTACAACCCCGAAGAGTAAACTCTTCGGTTTGCCCTCCTGCCGTTTCGCTCGCCGCTACTAAGGCAATCGCTTTTGCTTTCTCTTCCTGCAGCTACTTAGATGTTTCAGTTCACTGCGTCTTCCTCCTCACATCCTTAACAGATATGGGTAACAGGTAGTACCTGCTGGGTTCCCCCATTCGGAAATCCCTGGATCATCGCTTACTTACAGCTACCCAAGGCATATCGTCGTTTGTCACGTCCTTCTTCGGCTCCTAGTGCCAAGGCATCCACCGTGCGCCCTTATTAACTTAACCTTATTTTTTGACCTTTCAGTCATAAACTCTTTTAATACTACAGCGTTTCGGTTTATTTTCTTGTTACTATTTGATATAGATATTCAATTTTCAATGTGCATTACTTGGTGATCTCTCACCAATGGAGCCTAGCGGGATCGAACCGCTGACCTCCTGCGTGCAAAGCAGGCGCTCTCCCAGCTGAGCTAAGGCCCCACAAGACCTCTCAAGACTAAACAAGACCAATGCGCAGTTCCTTATCCTTAGAAAGGAGGTGATCCAGCCGCACCTTCCGATACGGCTACCTTGTTACGACTTCACCCCAATCATCTATCCCACCTTAGGCGGCTGGCTCCTAAAAGGTTACCTCACCGACTTCGGGTGTTACAAACTCTCGTGGTGTGACGGGCGGTGTGTACAAGGCCCGGGAACGTATTCACCGCGGCGTGCTGATCCGCGATTACTAGCGATTCCGACTTCATGTAGGCGAGTTGCAGCCTACAATCCGAACTGAGACTGGCTTTAAGAGATTAGCTTGCCGTCACCGGCTTGCGACTCGTTGTACCAGCCATTGTAGCACGTGTGTAGCCCAGGTCATAAGGGGCATGATGATTTGACGTCATCCCCACCTTCCTCCGGTTTATTACCGGCAGTCTCGCTAGAGTGCCCAACTAAATGATGGCAACTAACAATAGGGGTTGCGCTCGTTGCGGGACTTAACCCAACATCTCACGACACGAGCTGACGACAACCATGCACCACCTGTCACCTCTGTCCCGAAGGAAAACTCTATCTCTAGAGCGGTCAGAGGGATGTCAAGACCTGGTAAGGTTCTTCGCGTTGCTTCGAATTAAACCACATGCTCCACCGCTTGTGCGGGCCCCCGTCAATTCCTTTGAGTTTCAACCTTGCGGTCGTACTCCCCAGGCGGAGTGCTTAATGCGTTAGCTGCGGCACTAAACCCCGGAAAGGGTCTAACACCTAGCACTCATCGTTTACGGCGTGGACTACCAGGGTATCTAATCCTGTTTGCTCCCCACGCTTTCGAGCCTCAGCGTCAGTTACAAGCCAGAGAGCCGCTTTCGCCACCGGTGTTCCTCCATATATCTACGCATTTCACCGCTACACATGGAATTCCACTCTCCCCTCTTGCACTCAAGTTAAACAGTTTCCAAAGCGTACTATGGTTAAGCCACAGCCTTTAACTTCAGACTTATCTAACCGCCTGCGCTCGCTTTACGCCCAATAAATCCGGACAACGCTCGGGACCTACGTATTACCGCGGCTGCTGGCACGTAGTTAGCCGTCCCTTTCTGGTAAGATACCGTCACAGTGTGAACTTTCCACTCTCACACTCGTTCTTCTCTTACAACAGAGCTTTACGATCCGAAAACCTTCTTCACTCACGCGGCGTTGCTCGGTCAGACTTCCGTCCATTGCCGAAGATTCCCTACTGCTGCCTCCCGTAGGAGTCTGGGCCGTGTCTCAGTCCCAGTGTGGCCGATCACCCTCTCAGGTCGGCTATGTATCGTCGCCTTGGTGAGCCGTTACCCCACCAACTAGCTAATACAACGCAGGTCCATCTGGTAGTGATGCATTTGCACCTTTCAATGAATTATCATGCGATAATCCATTTTATGCGGTATTAGCTATCGTTTCCAATAGTTATCCCCCGCTACCAGGCAGGTTACCTACGCGTTACTCACCCGTTCGCAACTCATCCAAGAAGAGCAAGCTCCTCTCTTCAGCGTTCTACTTGCATGTATTAGGCACGCCGCCAGCGTTCGTCCTGAGCCAGGATCAAACTCTCATTAAAAGTTTGAGTTCTCACTCATTTCTGTCACTGACAGATTTATTGTTTTTTTCATTGTTCAGTACTATAACCTTAGTTATAGTGCCCTGCACATTGGTTCGTCTTGTTCAGTTTTCAAAGGTCTTTGTCACTCAATCTCTCTCAAGCGGCAACTATATTAGTATATCACAGCTGCTAACCTATGTCAACACTTTTTTGAAACTTTTTTCAAGTTTTTTTAACCGCAATACACC
>NZ_JABFFN010000002.1:0-122843 GCF_019685515.1 Streptococcus cristatus | reverse complement strand
TTTATCCGCCATAGCTCAGTTGGTAGTAGCGCATGACTGTTAATCATGATGTCGTAGGTTCGAGTCCTACTGGCGGAGTACTGAAAAAACGTTCATTGAACGTTTTTTTATTTATGTAACTAAATTAGTACGTCTTGCTCCGTCAGGTGAAGTGTATAGACGGGTAATTATGATTTATAAGTGAAGTAGACAGTTGAAAATCTAAATCTTAATTTTTGTACCTATAATTACATCTTTATTTTACTTTCAGTTCGTTTAGCTTTAAATTCTTCATTTATAGGATTTGAAGCCTTTTTAATTCCTTTTTTTGTTAGACTAGTGTTAGTAATAAGAAAGGGAATTTTTATATGCTTCAGAAATTTTATGATCGAGCATTTGTATTTTTGAAATTAGTTGAACAAGAATATGCCTCTTTAGGCCAGAGTTGTGCTGAGTGGGAATCACTTCATCTTCGGTTTTTACTATATTACTTAATCCGATTTAAAATAAAAAGTGATAGGGACTTTTCACTATATCACTTTAAAACAGCTTATCGTCTATATCTAGATAAATTCCTGCAAGGTGGTACAACTCTTATCCAATAAGAAACTCATAAATCATATATCACGAACAATAATCTGTATTAATTTTATATTTTTTAGGATTTTGTTTAATTTTTAAGGTTTTGGATTTTGTTATTTACAGAAATCCCAAATCTTTTCTACTGTTTCTTCTTGATAAAAAAGTGTTTTTTTCTTATAATAAGTTGTAAGATATAATTGTGGGTGAAATTCCTGCCATGTATATGAGAAAGGACGAGCTCCTAGTAGCTCAGACGAAATTTATTATGACTTCAGTTGTTGTTGTAGGTACCCAATGGGGTGATGAAGGTAAAGGGAAAATTACAGATTTTCTTTCAGCTAATGCGGAAGTGATTGCTCGTTACCAAGGTGGTGACAATGCAGGCCACACAATAGTTATTGATGGAAAGAAATTTAAATTGCACTTGATTCCTTCAGGTATTTTCTTCCCAGAAAAAATCTCTGTAATTGGTAATGGGATGGTTGTAAACCCTAAATCTCTTGTGAAAGAATTGTCATATCTGCATGAAGAAGGTGTTACAATAGATAATCTACGTATCTCTGATCGTGCGCATGTTATTTTGCCTTACCATATCGAGTTGGATCGCTTGCAAGAAGAGGCTAAGGGTGACAATAAGATTGGTACTACAATAAAGGGAATCGGTCCAGCCTATATGGACAAGGCAGCCCGTGTAGGTATCCGTATTGCAGATCTTTTGGATAAAGAAATTTTCCGTGAGCGTTTGGAACGCAATCTTGCGGAAAAGAATCGTTTGTTTGAAAAATTGTATGATAGTGAACCTATTTCAGTTGATGATATTTTTGAAGAGTATTATGAGTATGGTCAACAAATCAGGCAATACGTGACAGATACTTCTGTTATCTTGAACGATGCGCTTGATAATGGTAAACGTGTGCTGTTTGAAGGTGCGCAAGGTGTTATGTTGGATATTGACCAAGGTACGTATCCATTTGTTACTTCTTCAAACCCTGTCGCTGGTGGTGTGACAATTGGGTCTGGAGTTGGTCCAAGTAAGATTGACAAGGTTGTAGGTGTTTGTAAAGCCTATACAAGTCGTGTAGGTGACGGACCTTTCCCAACTGAGTTGTTTGATGAAGTGGGAGATCGTATCCGTGAAGTAGGTCATGAATACGGAACAACAACTGGCCGTCCACGTCGTGTAGGTTGGTTTGACTCAGTTGTGATGCGTCATAGCCGCCGTGTATCTGGAATTACAAATCTTTCATTGAACTCTATTGATGTTTTGAGTGGTTTGGATACAGTTAAAATCTGTGTAGCCTATGATCTTGATGGTCAACGTATTGACTACTATCCAGCTAGTCTTGAACAGTTGAAACGTTGCAAACCTATCTACGAAGAGTTACCAGGCTGGTCAGAAGATATCACTGGAGTCCGTAATTTGGAAGATCTTCCTGAGAATGCGCGTAACTATGTTCGTCGTGTGAGCGAGTTGGTTGGGGTTCGTATTTCTACTTTCTCAGTAGGGCCTGATCGTGAACAAACTAATATTTTAGAAAGTGTTTGGTCATAGGAGATTTTTAAGATTAGTTTAAGATAGGTCGGGTATACTATAGACAGTTACAAGAAGACCTCCTAACTTGTTGTAACAAATATCCTAAACTTTTCTTTTTCATAATAATCTCCCTATTAAGTCACCGCATTCGGTGGCTTTTTTTGTATTGAGAATCATGATATAATAATAAAATCGACAAGTAGGAAAAGAGAAGAACGATGAATTATACAGTTGAAGAAAAAGAAGCCTTTATGAGAGTGGCTTTGAGAGAGGCTGAGATTGCCTTAGAACACGATGAAATTCCAATTGGTTGTGTGATTGTCAAGGATGGAGAAATCATTGGTAGGGGGCATAATGCGCGCGAGGAGTTGCAACGGGCGGTCATGCATGCAGAAATCATGGCCATAGAGAATGCGAATGTTAGTGAGGAGAGTTGGCGCCTGCTGGATTGTACGCTTTTTGTGACCATTGAACCTTGTGTTATGTGTAGCGGGGCCATTGGGCTTGCCCGTATTTCAAACGTAGTCTACGGGGCTAAAAATCAGAAATTTGGTGCAGCTGGAAGTTTGTATGATATTTTGACAGATGAGCGTCTCAATCATCGTGTAGAGGTGGAAACGGGAATTTTGGAAGATGACTGTGCAGCGATTATGCAGGACTTTTTCCGAAATCGACGGAAAAAATAATTTCTCTTTAAAAACAGAAGGGAATGTGGTATAATAAATAGTGGAGCAACAGTTCTGCGTGAAGCGGGTCAGGGGAGGAATCCAGCAGCCCTAAGCGATTTGAATTGTGTGCTCTTTTTTTCGTGCTTTTTCCGAATAAATAAGATAGAATAATCTAGAATAAATGATAATAGAAAAGAGAAAATTATGAAAATTCGTGGTTTTGAATTGGTTTCGAGTTTTACAGATGAAAATTTATTGCCCAAGCGTGAGACAGCTCATGCGGCTGGCTATGACTTAAAGGTTGCCGTGCGTACGGTGATCGCGCCAGGAGAGATTGTCTTAGTTCCGACAGGGGTTAAGGCTTATATGCAACCAACTGAGGTCCTCTACCTTTATGATCGCTCTTCAAACCCTCGTAAAAAGGGCTTGGTTTTAATTAACTCAGTTGGGGTTATTGATGGGGATTATTATGGAAATCCTGGGAATGAAGGGCATATTTTTGCGCAGATGAAGAATATCACAGACCAAGAGGTTATTCTTGAAGTTGGGGAACGTGTTGTCCAGGCTGTCTTTGCTCCTTTCTTAATTGCAGATGGAGATACGGCAGACGGCGTTCGAACTGGTGGTTTTGGTTCAACTGGTCACTAGGATGAAGATTATCTTTGTACGCCACGGGGAGCCAGATTATAGTATGCTTGATAAACTTGAAAATCCGCAACTCTATAGTGGTTTTGGTCGTGATTTAGCACCATTGACAGGAAAAGGTCGCAGTCTGGCAAAAGAAGTTGCTAAAACTGCATGTTTTGGAAAGGCAGAGATTATTATTTCATCGTCTGTGACGAGGGCTTTAGAAACAGCACATTATATAGCAGTTGAAACAGGATTGGACTTATTTGTGGAGCCGTTTTTTCATGAGTGGCGTCCAGACTTAGATGGCACTAACTCTGATTTAACTAGTGTATTGGTAGCTCATGAATATTATCTAAAACATCAAGGAGGTTTATCTGAAGATTCTCCTTATCGCTATGAAACTGATCTAGAGATGCGTCATCGTTTTTTAAGAGCTTTGGAAAAATATAAAAATTATAAAACTATTATCATTGTAACTCACGGAATGCTCATGCGCCAGTTTGTGCCAAATGAGAAGATTGATTTCTGCCAAGTAATTGAGTGTGAGTTAGAGATATAGAAAGAGGTTTATCATCGCAAAGAAAAAAGCGACATTTGTATGTCAAAATTGTGGGTATAATTCCCCTAAATATCTGGGTCGTTGTCCCAACTGTGGGTCTTGGTCTTCTTTTGTAGAAGAGGTTGAGGTTGCCGAGGTCAAAAATGCGCGTGTGTCCTTGACAGGTGAGAAAACCAAGCCTATGAAACTGGCTGAGGTGACTTCTATCAATGTCAATCGAACCAAGACGGAGATGGAGGAATTCAACCGTGTGCTTGGAGGCGGAGTGGTACCAGGAAGTCTTGTCCTCATCGGTGGGGATCCTGGGATTGGGAAATCAACCCTTCTCCTACAAGTTTCGACTCAGCTGTCTCAAGTGGGTACGGTTCTCTATGTCAGTGGGGAGGAGTCTGCCCAGCAGATTAAGTTACGGGCAGAGCGCTTGGGTGATATTGATAGTGAGTTTTATCTCTATGCAGAGACCAATATGCAGAGTGTTCGATCTGAGGTGGAGCGCATCCAACCAGATTTTCTCATCATCGACTCTATCCAGACGATTATGTCTCCTGAGATTTCAGGGGTGCAGGGGTCTGTGTCTCAGGTGCGTGAGGTGACCGCTGAGCTTATGCAGCTGGCTAAGACCAATAACATTGCCATCTTTATCGTAGGGCATGTGACCAAGGAAGGGACCTTGGCGGGTCCGCGTATGTTGGAGCATATGGTAGATACAGTGCTTTACTTTGAAGGGGAACGTCACCATACCTTTCGTATCTTGAGAGCAGTCAAAAACCGTTTTGGTTCCACTAATGAGATTGGCATCTTTGAGATGCAGTCGGGTGGATTGGTTGAGGTGCTCAATCCGAGTCAAGTTTTCCTAGAGGAGCGTTTGGATGGGGCTACTGGCTCGTCAATCGTTGTGACCATGGAAGGGACCCGTCCGATTTTGGCGGAGGTTCAGGCTTTGGTAACACCAACCATGTTTGGAAATGCTAAACGTACGACGACTGGACTTGATTTCAATCGTGCAAGTCTGATTATGGCTGTTTTGGAAAAACGAGCAGGGCTTCTCTTGCAAAACCAGGATGCCTATCTCAAATCTGCTGGTGGTGTAAAATTGGATGAGCCTGCCATTGACTTGGCTGTTGCAGTGGCTATTGCCTCTAGTTACAAGGACAAGCCTACCAATCCTCAGGAATGTTTTGTGGGTGAACTGGGCTTGACCGGAGAAATTCGACGCGTGAATCGTATCGAACAACGCATCAATGAAGCGGCAAAACTGGGCTTTACCAAGATTTATGTACCCAAGAATTCCTTGACAGGAATCACTCCACCCAAGGAAATTGAAGTTATTGGTGTGACGACTATTCAGGAAGTTTTGAAAAAGGTCTTTGCATAATCCGTGACAAATCCTCTTAAAAATGATAAGATAGGAGAAATATTTGATTATCAAATTTTTGAGGAGGGAATCGTGTCGTATTTTGAACAGTTTATGCAAGCCAATCAGGCTTATGTTGCCCTACATGGGCAGTTAAATCTGCCACTTAAACCCAAAACCAGAGTAGCTATCGTGACCTGTATGGACTCACGTCTACACGTTGCGCAAGCTCTAGGTTTGGCACTTGGGGATGCCCATATCTTGCGGAATGCGGGTGGTCGAGTGACTGAAGACATGATTCGTTCACTGGTGATTTCCCAGCAACAAATGGGGACAAGAGAAATCGTGGTGCTTCACCATACAGACTGTGGAGCTCAAACCTTTCAAAATGAAAGTTTTCATGAACAGTTGAAACATGAGTTCGGAGTTGATGTGTCTGACCAAGATTTTCTACCATTCCAGGATGTTGAAGAGAGTGTGAGAGAGGATATGCAATTGCTTCGAGAATCTCCACTGATTCCTGATGATGTGGTTATTTCAGGTGCTGTCTATGATGTGGATACAGGAAGTATGAGAGAAGTATACTAACTTTGTCTCGAAAAAATTTCATCCTAGCATAAAATCGATTGTTAAAATGTAGGATTTTTAGTTTTAATATAGCTAATATAAAATAGTATAAAACAAGAGTATAAATGTTTGCCCTTGTTTTATTTTTGATTGAAAAATAAAGGAAAAAGCGCTACAATGGTAAATGGAAAATGTTGTGTAAAAAACAAGTGATACATAAATACCGGAGGAAATCATGTCTTTTTCTGATTTAAAGCTGTTTGCCCTTTCTTCTAATAGAGAATTGGCAGAGCGTGTGGCGCAAGAAATTGGGATAGAGTTGGGGAAATCGACTGTTCGCCAATTTTCAGATGGGGAGATTCAGGTCAACATCGAAGAATCAATCCGTGGAAAACACGTCTTTATCCTACAATCAACGAGTTCACCTGTAAATGACAATCTACTCGAAATTTTGATTATGGTAGATGCCTTGAAGCGTGCCAGTGCAGAATCTGTCAACGTTGTCATGCCTTACTACGGATATGCACGTCAGGATAGAAAGGCGCGTGCGCGTGAGCCGATCACTTCAAAACTTGTTGCAAATATGCTTGAAGTAGCTGGAGTGGATCGTTTGTTAACGATTGATTTGCACGCTGCGCAGATTCAGGGATTCTTTGATATTCCTGTAGATCACTTGATGGGTGCTCCTTTGATTGCGGACTATTTTGAACGTCGTGGTATGGTTGGATCTGACTACGTGGTTGTCAGCCCAGACCATGGTGGGGTGACTCGTGCTCGTAAGTTGGCAGAGTTTTTGAAAACTCCGATTGCGATTATTGACAAACGCCGTAGTGTAGACAAGATGAATACCAGTGAAGTGATGAATATCATTGGTAAGGTAGAAGGTAAGACTTGTATCTTGATTGACGATATGATCGATACAGCTGGAACCATTTGCCATGCGGCGGACGCTCTTGCTGAAGCAGGTGCTGTTGAAGTTTACGCAAGCTGTACGCACCCAGTACTTTCAGGGCCAGCTATGGATAATATCCAAAAATCAGCTATTAAAAAATTGGTTGTTTTGGATACCATCTACCTGCCAGAAGAGCGTTTGATTGATAAGATTGAACAGATCTCTATTGCCCACCTCTTAGGAGATGCCATCGTTCGTATCCACGAAAAACGTCCTCTTTCTCCATTATTTAGTATCGAGAAAAAAATCTAAACTTTCACTTGAAATAGATAGTTCTCCTAGCAAGTTTCTTTTCTTGCTAGGAGATTTTTATAGTCAAAACCTGCAAGCCTTTTCAAAATGTGCTATACTGATGAAAAAGGAGGATCTCTATGAGCCAAGAATTTATCAATCCAAGTGATGGTGTGATCCGCCAGTATCTGGCGACCAGTAAAACGTTAGCGGTAGTGGGCTTGTCCGATCGTGAGGAAACAACCAGCAATCGAGTGACCAAGGAAATGCAGGCTCGGGGCTATAAAATCATTCCAGTTAATCCCAAGGCTGCAGGTGGGGAAATCTTGGGAGAAAAGGCTTATGCGAGTCTAGCTGAGATTCCTTTTCCTGTGGATATTGTCAATGTATACCGACGGAGCGAGTTTTTGCCAGATGTGGCGCGTGATTTTCTCAGGGCTGATGCCAAGATTTTTTGGGCGCAATTAGGACTTGAAAATCTAGAAGCGGAAGAAATCTTGCGTGCTGGAGGATGCGATGACATCGTGATGAATCGCTGTATCAAGAGAGAACATACTCGCTTAATTCTTAAGAAATAAAAAGGTAGCCATGGGCTACCTTTTTATATTATAAAGTACCAATCAATGCTTGCATGCCAAGGCTGGTGAGGATGATAGCAATCCAGCAAAGGGCTCCGAGGACAATAGATTTGCCACTGGATCTAACCATGGCAATCAGATTGGTTTTGAGACCGATAGCACTCATGGCCATGATGATAAAGAATTTAGAGAGTTGTTTGAGAGGGGTAAAGAAGCTACTGGACACACCGAGAGAGGTAAGGAGAGTCGTTAAGAGAGAGGCCAGGATAAAATAAAGGATAAAAAGTGGGAAAACTTTTTTTAGTTGTAGGCCTTGTTTATTTTCTTGCTGGCGACTTTGCCAGTAGGAGAGGAAGAGAGTGATGGGAATGATCGCTAAGGTGCGCGTGAGTTTAACAATGGTTGCAGACTCGAGGGTATTGGTCTGATAAAGACTGTCCCAGGCACTAGCTGTGGCCGTTACAGAAGAAGTATCATTGACCGCAGTTCCTGCAAAGAGAGCAAAGCCGTCATTGGATAGATGAAGCCAGGTTCCTAGAGTTGGAAAGATGAGCGCAGCCAAGATATTGAAGAAAAAGATAACGGAAATGGCTTGGGCGACTTCCTTTTCCTTAGCATGGATAACAGGCGCTGTCGCCGCAATGGCAGAACCTCCACAGATCGAAGATCCCACTCCAATCAAGGTAGCCAGTTTTGTATCCAGTGCAAAGAAACGCTGGAAGAGGTAGGCGACAATCAAGGAAATTGAAATTGTTGATAGGATGACAGGGAGTGAAGTTTGTCCGACTGCAAAGACTTGCGAGATATTGAGACCAAAACCAAGCAAGATAACAGCATACTGGAGTAATTTTTTGGAACTAAAGGTCAGACCTGTATCTAGTTGTTTGTAGGGGGAGAGCCAGGGGTGTAGGAGCATTCCTATAAAGATTGCAAAAACGGGTGCACCCACGACGGGGAAAAGTCCTCCTAGAAACCAAGAAATGATAGAAATGAGAAGGCAGGCCAAGATGCCTGCTCCATTTTTTGATAGAAATGACATAAAAACCTCCAATCATAATCTGTTACCATTATAGACCTGTAAACAGGAAAAGTAAAATAGAAAGTGGAAAGCTATTCTATAATGTATTTTTGCGGTTGGGGGGCTTTTGTAGTATAATAGAGATACGTTTTGAGAGTAGGAGGTATCTATGGACTTAACTAAGCGCTTTAATAAACAATTAGATAAGATTCAAGTTTCGTTGATTCGCCAGTTTGACCAGGCTATTTCGGAGATTCCTGGGGTCTTGCGTTTGACCTTGGGGGAACCTGATTTTACAACGCCAGATCATGTTAAGGAAGCGGCTAAGCGGGCCATCGACCAGAACCAATCCTACTATACAGGGATGAGTGGTCTGTTAACATTACGTCAGGCAGCCAGTGATTTTGTAAAAGAAAAATACCAGCTAGATTACAATCCTGAAAATGAGATCTTGGTTACAATTGGAGCGACAGAGGCTTTATCTGCTACTTTGACAGCTATTTTGGAAGAGGGAGATAAGGTGCTCTTGCCAGCTCCTGCCTATCCAGGTTATGAGCCAATTGTCAATCTAGTTGGGGCAGAGATTGTCGAGATTGATACGACTGAAAATGGTTTTGTCTTGACCCCTGAAATGTTGGAAAAGGCCATTTTGGAGCAAGGCGACAAGCTCAAGGCTGTCATTCTCAACTATCCGGCTAATCCGACAGGAATTACCTATAGTCGGGAGCAGTTGGAAGCCTTGGCAGACGTTTTACGCAAGTATGAGATTTTTGTTGTCTGTGATGAGGTTTACTCGGAATTGACCTATACAGGGCAAGCCCATGTATCTCTGGGAACGATGCTGAGAGACCAGGCTATTATTATTAATGGCTTGTCTAAATCGCATGCTATGACTGGTTGGCGTTTAGGCTTCATCTTTGCTCCTGCAGCTTTCACAGCTCAGTTAATCAAGAGTCACCAATATTTGGTTACTGCCGCAAACACTATGGCCCAACATGCTGCGGTGGAGGCTTTGACCGCTGGTAAAAACGACGCAGAGCCTATGAAGAAGGAATACATCCAGCGTCGGGATTATATTATTGAGAAGATGACTAATCTTGGTTTTGAGATTATCAAACCAGACGGTGCCTTCTATATCTTTGCTAAGATTCCAGCAGGTTACAATCAAGATTCCTTTGCTTTTCTGAAGGATTTTGCCCAGAAGAAGGCTGTTGCCTTTATTCCGGGTGCTGCTTTTGGTCAGTATGGAGAAGGCTATGTGCGTCTGTCTTATGCAGCCAGCATGGAAACGATCAGGGAGGCCATGAAACGACTTGAGGAGTACATGAGAGAAGCATGATTCAGTCTATCACGAGTCAAGGCTTGGTGCTCTACAATCGTAACTTTCGTGAGGATGACAAGCTAGTAAAAATTTTTACCGAGCAGGCGGGCAAGCGCATGTTTTTTGTCAAGCACGCTGGTCAGTCCAAACTAGCTCCGGTTATTCAGCCCTTGGTGTTGGCACGGTTTCTCTTACGAATCAATGATGACGGCCTTAGCTACATCGAGGACTACCATGAGGTGATGACCTTTCCCAAGATTAATAGTGATCTCTTTGTCATGGCCTATGCTACCTATGTGGCGGCTCTTGCAGATGCTAGTTTGCAGGATAATCAGCAGGATGCTCCCTTGTTTGCTTTTTTGCAAAAGACTTTGGAGTTGATGGAAGCAGGATTGGATTATCAGGTTTTGACCAATATTTTTGAAATTCAAATCTTGACCCGATTTGGAATTGGGCTCAATTTTAATGAGTGTGTCTTTTGCCATCGGGTCGGTCAGGCTTTTGACTTTTCTTTTAAATATGGAGCCTGCCTCTGCCCAGAGCATTATCATGAAGATGAGAGACGTTGTCATCTGAATCCCAATATCCCTTATCTGCTCAATCAATTTCAAGCTATTGATTTTGAGACCTTGGAGACTATTTCGCTCAAGCCTGAAATCAAGCAAGACTTGCGCAAGTTTATAGACCAAATCTACGAAGAGTATGTTGGAATTCACCTAAAATCAAAGAAATTTATTGATTCCCTAGCAGACTGGGGACAATTACTAAAAGAGGAAGATAAATGAAAAAAATTGCAGTAGATGCTATGGGGGGCGATTACGCACCTCAAGCCATCGTTGAGGGTGTCAATCAAGCCCTTGCTGACTTTTCAGATATTGAGATTCAACTCTATGGAGACGAAAGCAAAATCAAGCAATATCTAACAGCGACAGAACGCGTCAGCATTATCCATACGGATGAGAAGATTGATTTTGATGATGAGCCGACAAAAGCTATTCGTAAGAAGAAAAATGCCAGTATGGTATTAGCGGCTAAGGCAGTCAAAGAAGGAGAGGCAGACGCTGTCCTCTCGGCTGGGAATACAGGTGCCTTGTTGGCTGCAGGATTCTTCATTGTCGGTCGTATCAAGAATATCGACCGTCCTGGACTCATGTCAACCTTACCGACCATTGATGGCAAAGGCTTTGACATGCTAGACCTTGGAGCCAATGCAGAAAATACAGCTCATCATCTGCACCAATACGCTGTTTTGGGTTCCTTTTACGCGAAAAATGTTCGTGGGATTTCGAAACCACGTGTTGGCTTGCTCAATAATGGAACAGAAAGTAGCAAGGGTGATCCTCTTCGTAAGGAAACCTACGCCTTGCTAGCAGCGGATGAAAGCTTGAATTTTGTCGGAAACGTGGAAGCGCGTGATTTGATGAATGGCGTTGCGGATGTTGTTGTGGCAGATGGTTTCACGGGAAACGCTGTGCTCAAATCTATTGAAGGGACAGCTATGGGAATTATGGGCTTGCTCAAGACAGCTATCACAGGTGGTGGTCTTCGAGCGAAACTAGGTGCTCTTCTTCTCAAGGATAGCCTTAGAGGTTTGAAAAAGCAACTCAACTATTCAGATGTTGGTGGAGCAGTCTTGTTTGGTGTTAAGGCACCGGTTGTCAAGACTCATGGCTCAAGTGATGCCAAGGCTGTGTATAGTACGATTCGCCAGATTCGTACTATGCTAGAAACAGACGTAGTTGCCCAGACTGCGCGTGAATTTTCAGGAGAATAAAAAAGATGACAGAAAAAGAAATTTTTGACCGTATTGTAACCATTATCCAAGAGCGACAGGGAGAGGACTTTGTCGTAACAGAGGCCTTGAGTTTGAAAGATGACCTAGATGCGGACTCAGTGGATTTGATGGAGTTCGTCTTGACACTAGAAGATGAATTCGGAATTGAAATCAGTGATGAGGAAATTGACCAACTGCAAAGTGTAGGAGATGTGGTCAGAACTATTAAAGGTAAAATATAGCAAAAAGCAACATGCAAGTCATGTTGTTTTTTTGTTTGCAGAAAAAAGAAAAACGTTAAAATTTTTTGTAGAAATTGCGAATAAAGAGATGAGAAAGATAAAAGGAGGAATGTTTATGTATGTGACCGGTCTTTATCCTTGGATCATTAAGTGGTTTTTAAAATAAAAATGAGTGAGTTGCTCATTTTCGAATTGTTTTTCGAATAGATAGGTAAGAAGAAAAGGAAGGAGACTACGCGATGTATTTACCAATCTTATTGCCATGGTTTATCAAATGGTATTTAAAATAAATGAATTTACCTGTTCATTTTAGATCACTTCTCGAATAGATAAGTGAGAAGAACAGGAAGAAAAAAAGATTTCAGTAATTTATCCAATCTGGCTATTTAAGTGGCTTAGAGGTTAAAGATTAGATATATAGAAAAAAATAAGGAGAAAAAAGATGACAAACTTTGACAAAATGGAACAGAACTTTGCAGCTCTTACAGAAGAAGAGTTGACGGATGTGAATGGGGGAGCATGGCCGATTGTAGCTTGGGTGATTGCTAATCCTGTAACAGCAGCTAAAATTGCTGGTGGAATTACTGCAGCAGGAATTGCAGGTTATAATTATGTGACGAGTAGATGGTAATAGAAGGAGGAGATGATATGGAAAAATCTATTTTAAAATTTGAAACAATGACTGATACGGACTTGCAGGAAATTCAAGGGGGAGCCTTTCCCCTTCTTATCCCTGTGGCAGTCGGTTTTGTAAAAGGTTTTGTATATACAGGTGGAGCTATTTTAACAACTCGAGCACTCTTTTCAGGTAAATAGGAGTCTGCTATGAAAAAATTCTTATTAAGTTTTGCTGAGGGGTATTTTGTCGTATCGATCATTATTTATATCGCAACGTATTTGATTATGAAAAATCCGATCAATACCTTGTTTTATCCAGAAACCTATCCAATTCTGCTTGGTCTGTTTTATGTAGGATACAGGTACAAAACAAAAGAAAGTACGATTGGAAATTGATTGACCGTCAGATTGGAGTTTGGGATGAAAGTTGTTCAATTACTACGAAAAGCTTGGCCAGAGACCACTGTATTATTTAGCTCGATGGCTTATCTAATTATTAGAATCGTAGCTGATATAAACAAACTAAATCTACCTACATGGTTTGAATGTCTTGACATACCTACGATTTCATTATTCTTGATGACCTTTATCTTACTTTATAAAAGTAAAGAAAATATCATTTCAGAATAATTTATTTCTGGGCATTCATTTTTTAACGGTTGCTTTAAGCAGGCAGAACTTTCGTTCTGCCTTTTTACATTTAAATGATAGTTTATGCTTTTTAAAGTGCGTTTTAGGCGTAAAAATAGTTTTTTCAGAAATAATTCCCTTATTTCTTCCTTGTTTGGTTAAAATAATCTTACAAAGTTTTTAGAGATTATTAGAAAAAAGGAGATGGATATGAAATTTGGGAAAAGGCACTATCGTCCCCAGGTGGATCAGATGGATTGCGGTGTGGCTTCCTTGGCCATGGTCTTTGGCTACTATGGTAGTTATTACTCCTTGGCTCACCTGCGAGAGTTAGCCAAGACGACTATGGATGGGACAACTGCTTTGGGTCTTGTCAAGGTGGCAGAAGAAATTGGCTTCGAGACGCGGGCTATCAAGGCGGATATGACGCTCTTTGACCTGTCAGATTTGACCTTTCCGTTTGTGGCTCATGTGCTCAAGGAAGGGAAATTGCTCCACTATTATGTGGTGACAGGTCAGGATAAGAAGGCAATCTATATCGCTGATCCAGATCCCAGTGTTAAGCTGACCAAGATTTCCCGTGAGCGATTTGCGCAAGAATGGACAGGAGTCAGTCTCTTTATGGCTCCGTCTCCAGACTATAAACCCCATAAGGAGAAAAAACAGGGGCTCCTATCCTTCTTGCCAATCTTGCTCAAACAGCGGGGTTTGATTGCTAATATCGTTTTGGCAACACTCTTGGTAACCCTGATTAATATCGTGGGCTCTTATTATCTGCAGTCTATCATTGACAGTTACGTACCAGACCAGATGCGTTCAACCTTGGGCATTATCTCAATAGGATTAGTCATCGTCTATATCCTCCAGCAGATTTTATCGTATGCGCAGGAATACCTCTTACTTGTTTTGGGGCAACGCCTGTCAATTGATGTGATTTTGTCCTACATCAAGCATGTTTTTCACCTGCCGATGTCCTTTTTCGCGACACGCAGGACAGGGGAAATCGTATCCCGTTTTACAGATGCCAATAGTATCATCGATGCGCTGGCGTCGACCATTCTATCGATCTTTTTGGATGTGTCGACGATTTTGATTATCTCGCTGGTCTTGTTTTCACAAAATATGACACTCTTTTTCATTAGTCTACTTGCGCTTCCCATCTATACAGTGATTATCTTTGCCTTTATGAAGCCTTTTGAAAAGATGAATCGGGACACTATGGAAGCCAATGCGGTTCTGTCTTCTTCTATCATTGAGGACATCAACGGTATTGAGACCATTAAATCTTTGACAAGTGAAAGTTCACGCTATCAAAAGATTGACAAGGAATTTGTGGCTTATCTGAAAAAATCCTTTACTTATAGTCGCGCAGAAAGCCAACAAAAGGCTCTGAAAAAGCTTGCCCAGCTCCTGCTCAATGTTGCCGTTCTCTGGCTAGGAGCCATTCTTGTTATGGACGGGAAAATGAGTTTGGGCCAGCTGATTACCTATAATACTTTGCTTGTTTACTTTACCAATCCTTTGGAAAATATCATTAACCTACAAACCAAACTTCAGACAGCGCAGGTTGCCAATAATCGCTTAAATGAGGTTTATCTAGTAGCTTCGGAGTTTGAGGAGCAGAAAACAGTCGAAGATTTGAGCATGATGAAAGGGGATATGACCTTTAAACAAGTTCACTATAAGTATGGCTATGGGCGTGATGTCTTGTCGGATATCAATTTGACCATTCCACAAGGGTCTAAGATGGCTTTTGTGGGGATTTCAGGTTCAGGTAAGACCACCTTAGCCAAGATGATGGTTAATTTTTACGACCCAAGTCAGGGAGAGATTAGTCTGGGTGGTGTCAATCTTAATCAGATTGATAAAAAGGCCCTGCGCCAGTATATCAACTACCTGCCTCAACAGCCCTATGTCTTTAACGGAACGATTTTGGAGAATCTTCTCCTTGGAGCCAAGGAGGGGACGACTCAGGAAGATATCTTACGAGCAGTCGAGTTGGCAGAGATTCGGGAGGATATTGAGCGCATGCCACTGAATTACCAGACAGAATTAACTTCGGATGGGGCTGGAATTTCTGGTGGGCAACGGCAGAGAATCGCTCTGGCGCGTGCTCTCTTGACGGATGCACCTGTCTTGATCTTGGACGAGGCGACTAGCAGTTTGGATATTTTGACAGAGAAGCGGATTGTCGATAATCTCATGGCTTTAGACAAGACCTTGATTTTCATCGCCCATCGTTTGACCATCGCTGAGCGAACAGAAAAGGTTGTTGTTCTGAATCAGGGCAAGATTGTTGAAGAGGGTACCCATGCAGACTTGCTTGCACAGGATGGCTTTTACGCCCATTTGGTAAATAGCTAGAAAGAGGAGAGGATGAAACCAGAATTTTTAGAAAGTGCGGAGTTTTATAATCGTCGTTACCATAATTTTTCCAGTCGGGTGATTTTACCTATGTTACTTCTGCTCATGTTTTTACTGGGATTTGCAGTTTTTGCAGAGAAGGAGATTAGTTTATCTACCAGAGCAACTGTCGAACCTAGTCGGATCATTGCCAACATCCAGTCGACTAGCAATCAACGCATTGTGGGCAACTATCTGGAAGAAAACAAGTTGGTCAAGCAAGGAGATCTGCTCGTTCAGTACCAGCAAGGGGCGGAGGCTGTCCAGGTTGAGGCATATGCCAGTCAATTGGAGATGCTAAAGGATCAAAAAAAGCAGTTGGGATATTTGCAATCCAGTTTGAAAGAGGGGAGTGATCAATTCCCAGAAGTGGATAAGTTTGGTTATCAGGAGATGTTTCGAGATTATCTCAGCCAAGCGAATGGTCTAAGAAGTAATGTTTCTCAGCAAAATGCCAGCATCTCTTCTCAAAATGCGGCAGCAAGTCAGAGCCAGGCCGAGATTGGCAATCTTATCAGTCAAACAGAGGATAAAATCCGAGACTACAAAACAGCTAAGTCAGCGATTGAAAAGGGAGATCAACTGGATAGTCAGAATCCAGCCTACTCTTTTTACCAGACCTATAAAAATCAAGGTGAAGAAGATCCGCAAGCTAAATCGCACGTTATTGCGCAAGTGGATGCACAGCTTTCGCAGTTAGAATCCAGTCTTGCTACTTACCGTGTCCAGTATGCAGGTTCAGGTACCCAGCAAGCCTATGCGTCAGGCTTAAGTAGTCAATTGGAGTCTCTCAAATCCCAACACTTGGCAAAGGTTGGTCAGGAATTGACCCTTCTAGACCAGAAAATCTTGGAGGCAGAATCAGGTAAGAAGGTACAGGGAAATCTTCTAGACAAGGGGAAAATTACGGCGAGTGAGGATGGGGTACTTCATCTTAATCCTGAGACCAGTGATTCTACCATGGTTGCAGAGGGGGCTCTACTAGCCCAACTCTATCCGTCCTTGGAAAAAGAAGGGAAAGCCAAACTAACTGCTTATCTTAGTTCAAAAGATGTAGCAAGGATCAAGGTCGGTGATTCTGTTCGCTATACTACGACTCATGATGCCAAGAATCAACTTTTCCTGGATTCCACGATTACAAGTATTGATGCGACAGCTACCAAGACTGAAAAAGGAAATTTCTTTAAAATTGAGGCGGAGACATATCTGACTTCTGAGCAGGCTGCAACACTTCGCTATGGTTTAGAAGGCCGCCTGCAGATGATCACAGGGAAGAAAAGCTATCTCCGTTATTTTTGGGATCAATTTTTGAATAGAGGGTAATATTCGTGTTTTTCAGAGGATAAATGATTTTAAAACTGTAAGAAGAGCCTATCTTGCAGTTTTTCTTTACGCTTAAAACAGGAAAACGTTATTTATTCGTAAAAACCTTGAATTTTTCATGCTTTTATGTTAGAATGTGCTCAAGTAAAACGAAAGGCGAACTTTAACATGTCAAAAAAACTGATCTATTCGGGAAAAGCCAAGGATATCTATACAACTGAGGATGAAAATCTCATTATTTCAACTTACAAGGACCAGGCGACTGCTTTCAACGGTGTCAAGAAGGAGCAGATTGCGGGCAAGGGAGTGTTAAATAATCAGATTTCATCTTTTATTTTTGAGAAATTAAATGCGGCTGGTGTAGCGACTCACTTTGTGGAGAAAATTTCGGACACGGAACAACTCAATAAAAAGGTTGAGATTATTCCTCTAGAAGTTGTGCTCCGCAACTACACGGCTGGTTCCTTTTCAAAACGTTTTGGCGTGGAAGAGGGCATCGCATTTGAGACTCCGATTGTCGAATTTTACTATAAAAATGATGATTTGGATGATCCCTTTATCAATGACGAGCATGTGAAATTCCTTAAAATTGCGGATGACCAGCAGATTGCTTACTTGAAGGAAGAAACCCGTCGTATCAATAAACTTTTGAAAGCTTGGTTTGCTGAGATTGGCCTTAAATTGATTGACTTTAAGCTAGAGTTCGGTTTTGACAAGGATGGCAAGATTATCTTGGCAGACGAATTTTCACCAGATAACTGCCGACTTTGGGACGCTGATGGTAATCACATGGACAAGGATGTTTTCCGTAGAGGACTAGGTGAATTAACAGATGTTTACGAGATTGTCTGGGAAAAGTTGCAAGGTTTAAAATAACACCTTCAAGGTTATTTGGGAACATTGCAAGAGCTGAAATAAAGGAATAAGAATTGATGAATAAACGTATTTTTGTTGAAAAAAAGGCTGATTTTCAGGTTAAGTCAGAGAGTTTGGTGAGAGAGCTCCAGCACAACTTGGGACTTTCAACTTTGAAAAGTATTCGCATCGTGCAAGTTTATGATGTCTTTGATTTGGCAGAGAACTTGTTTGCACCTGCAGAAAAACATATCTTCTCTGAGCAGGTGACAGACCATGTGTTGGATGAAGCGGCTGTGCAGGCTGATCTTGCCAACTATGCTTTCTTTGCCATTGAAAGTCTGCCAGGGCAGTTTGACCAGCGTGCAGCTTCTTCACAGGAAGCCTTGCTTTTGCTTGGTAGCTCAAGTGATGTAACGGTTAATACAGCACAATTGTACTTGGTTAATAAAGATATTGATGGGACTGAGTTGGAAGCGGTCAAGAACTACCTGCTCAATCCAGTGGATTCTCGTTTCAAGGACATCGCGACAGGAATTGCCAAGCAGGAATTTTCTGAGTCAGACAAGACTATTCCTAAATTGACCTTCTTTGAAAGCTATACAGCAGAAGACTTTGCCCGCTACAAGACCGAACAAGGGATGGCAATGGAAGTGGATGATTTGCTCTTTATCCAAGACTACTTCAAGTCAATCGGGCGCGTGCCAACTGAGACTGAGCTCAAGGTCTTGGACACTTACTGGTCTGACCACTGCCGTCACACGACTTTTGAGACAGAGTTGAAACAGATTGATTTCTCAGCTTCTAAATTCCAAAAGCAATTGCAGGCGACTTATGACAAGTATATCGCCATGCGTGATGAGTTGGAACGTACGGATAAACCTCAGACTTTGATGGATATGGCGACTATTTTTGGTCGTTATGAGCGTGCTAATGGACGTTTGGATGATATGGAAGTGTCAGACGAAATCAATGCCTGCTCAGTTGAAATTGAGGTGGATGTCAATGGTGTGAAAGAGCCATGGCTCCTCATGTTCAAGAATGAAACCCACAATCACCCAACGGAGATTGAGCCATTTGGTGGGGCTGCTACTTGTATCGGTGGTGCCATTCGTGACCCGTTGTCAGGGCGTTCCTATGTTTACCAAGCTATGCGTATCTCAGGCGCTGGTGATATTACAGCACCAATTTCAGAAACGCGTGCTGGGAAATTGCCACAACAGGTCATTTCTAAGACAGCGGCTCACGGTTATTCTTCATATGGGAACCAAATTGGTCTGGCGACAACTTACGTTCGTGAATATTTCCACCCAGGCTTTGTAGCTAAACGTATGGAACTAGGTGCGGTTGTCGGTGCGGCTCCCAAGGGTAATGTTGTCCGTGAAAAACCGGAAGCCGGTGATGTGATTATCTTGCTAGGTGGCAAGACTGGGCGTGATGGTGTCGGTGGTGCAACGGGATCTTCTAAGGTTCAAACAGTTGAGTCTGTAGAGACTGCCGGTGCTGAGGTTCAAAAAGGGAATGCCATCGAAGAGCGCAAGATCCAACGCCTTTTCCGTAATGGCGATGTCACTCGTCTCATCAAGAAGTCCAATGACTTTGGAGCAGGTGGTGTCTGTGTGGCTATCGGTGAATTGGCAGATGGTCTTGAAATTGACCTTAACAAGGTTCCTCTGAAATACCAAGGCTTGAATGGTACAGAAATTGCTATCTCTGAATCACAAGAACGGATGGCAGTTGTGGTGCGTCCTCAAGACGTAGATGCCTTCGTTGCAGAATGTAATAAAGAGAATATTGACGCGGTTGTTGTGGCAACAGTGACTGAAAAACCAAATCTTGTCATGCACTGGAATGGTGAAACCATCGTCGACTTGGAACGTCGTTTCCTTGATACAAACGGTGTGCGCGTGGTCGTTGATGTCAAGGTTGTGGACAAAGATGTCAACTTCCCAGAAGAGCGCAAGACAAGTACTGAAGCCCTTGAAGCTGATACTCTTGCGGTACTATCTGACCTCAACCATGCGAGTCAAAAAGGCTTGCAGACTATCTTTGACTGTTCAGTCGGTCGTTCAACGGTTAATCATCCACTTGGTGGTCGCTATCAACTCACACCAACTGAAGCTTCTGTTCAGAAATTGCCAGTTCAACATGGAGTGACTCATACTGCGTCTGTCATGGCTCAAGGATTTAACCCTTATGTGGCAGAATGGTCTCCATATCATGGCGCTGCCTATGCGGTTATCGAAGCAACTGCTCGTTTGGTTGCTGCTGGCGCCAACTGGTCCAAGGCTCGATTCTCTTACCAAGAGTACTTCGAGCGTATGGACAAACAAGCAGAGCGTTTTGGTCAACCAGTAGCAGCCCTTCTAGGCTCTATCGAAGCACAAATCCAACTTGGTTTGCCATCTATCGGTGGCAAGGACTCTATGTCAGGTACTTTTGAAGAATTGACGGTGCCACCAACCTTGGTTGCCTTTGGGGTGACAACAGCAGATAGCCGTCAAGTTCTCTCTCCTGAGTTCAAGACTGCTGGTGAAAACATCTACTACATTCCAGGTCAAGCCCTCTCTGCAGAGATTGATTTTGACTTGATTAAGTCTAACTTTGCTCAATTTGAAGCTATCCAAGCTGAACACAAAGTAACATCTGCATCAGCTGTTAAATATGGTGGTGTCGTTGAAAGCTTGGCTCTTGCTACCTTTGGGAACCATATCGGTGCAGAGGTGACCTTGCCTGAACTTGAAACAGCTTTGACAGCTCAATTAGGCGGATTTGTCTTCACATCTCCTCAAGAAATCGCTGGAGTAGAGAAGATTGGACAAACGAAAGCAGACTTTACACTCCTTGTCAACGGTGTGAAGTTAGATGGACAGAAACTTGACAGTGCCTTCCAAGGAAAACTGGAAGAAGTTTACCCAACTGAATTTGTCCAATCTAAAGAATTGGCTGAAGTGCCAGCTGTCGCTTCTAAAGCAGTCATCAAAGCTAAAGAAACTATTGAAAAACCTGTGGTTTACATCCCAGTCTTCCCAGGTACCAACTCAGAATATGACTCAGCCAAGGCCTTTGAAAAAGAAGGTGCAGAGGTTAACTTGGTACCATTTGTGACCTTGAATGAAGAAGCTATTGTCAAGTCAGTTGAAACCATGGTTGACAACATCGGCAAGGCTAACATCCTCTTCTTTGCAGGTGGCTTCTCAGCCGCGGATGAGCCGGATGGATCAGCTAAGTTTATTGTCAATATCCTTCTTAATGAAAAAGTACGTGCAGCCATTGATAGCTTTATCGCTCGTGGTGGCTTGATTATCGGTATCTGTAATGGATTCCAAGCCTTGGTTAAATCAGGTCTTCTTCCATACGGAAACTTCGAGGATGCCAGCGGTACTAGTCCAACCCTCTTCTACAATGATGCCAACCAGCACGTGGCTAAGATGGTGGAAACTCGGATTGCCAATACTAACTCGCCATGGTTGGCTGGAGTGCAAGTGGGCGATATCCACGCCATTCCAGTATCGCACGGTGAAGGGAAGTTTGTCGTGACGGCTGAGGCATTTGCGGAGCTCCGTGACAATGGTCAAATCTTTAGCCAATACGTTGACTTTGACGGCAAACCAAGTATGGATTCTAAGTACAATCCAAATGGTTCTGTAAATGCCATCGAAGGAATTACTAGCAAGAATGGTCAAATCATCGGTAAAATGGGACACTCAGAACGTTATGAAGACGGTCTTTTCCAAAATATCCCAGGAAATAAAGACCAGCACCTATTCGCGTCGGCGGTTAAATACTTTACTGGAAAATAAGACTTACAGATTTTCTAATAGATAGTATCAGTAATGTAAAAGTCATGTAGATTTAGCTCTTGGTGCTACACAAATAAAAATTAGGTATAAAAAATGACATACGAAGTAAAATCTCTTAATGAAGAATGTGGTGTTTTCGGTATCTGGGGGCATCCAGATGCTGCTAAATTGACCTATTTTGGGCTCCATAGTCTTCAGCACCGTGGTCAAGAGGGGGCGGGAATCCTCTCCAATGATCAGGGGCAATTGAAGCGTCATCGTGATATGGGGCTTTTATCAGAAGTGTTCAGAAATCCAGCTAATTTGGATAAACTGACTGGAACGAGTGCGATTGGGCATGTTCGTTATGCGACTGCTGGCGAAGCTTCTGTAGATAATATCCAGCCCTTTCTCTTCCGCTTTCACGATATGCAGTTTGGACTTGCTCACAACGGAAACCTGACCAATGCCGAATCGCTCAAGAAAGAATTGGAACAAAGAGGAGCTATTTTCAGTTCAACTTCGGACTCGGAAATCTTGGCCCACCTCATTCGTCGAAGTCACAATCCGAACTTGATGGGCAAAATCAAGGAGGCGCTCAGCCTTGTCAAAGGTGGCTTTGCTTATATCCTGCTGTTTGAGGATAAGTTGATTGCTGCGCTTGATCCTAATGGCTTCCGTCCGCTTTCTATCGGAAAAATGGCAAACGGAGCGGTGGTGGTTTCGTCTGAAACCTGTGCCTTTGAAGTCATCGGTGCTGAGTGGATTCGTGATGTAAAACCAGGGGAAATTGTAATTGTGGATGACAATGGTATCCAGTACGATAGTTATACGAATGATACCCAGTTGGCGATTTGTTCTATGGAGTATATCTATTTTGCTCGCCCTGACTCTAACATCCATGGGATCAATGTCCATACAGCTCGCAAACGTATGGGGGCTCAATTGGCGCGTGAGTTCAAGCACGAAGCGGATATCGTGGTCGGTGTGCCAAATTCCTCGCTGAGCGCAGCTATGGGATTTGCAGAAGAATCTGGTCTGCCAAATGAAATGGGTCTTATCAAGAATCAATACACGCAACGCACCTTTATCCAACCGACTCAAGAATTGCGGGAGCAAGGGGTGCGGATGAAACTGTCTGCTGTTTCGGGTGTCGTTAAAGGCAAACGTGTGGTGATGGTGGATGATTCCATTGTTCGTGGGACAACCTCTCGCCGTATCGTTCAGCTTTTGAAAGAAGCAGGTGCGTCTGAGGTTCACGTTGCCATTGGTAGTCCAGCGCTGGCTTATCCATGTTTTTACGGGATTGATATCCAGACGCGTCAGGAGCTGATTGCGGCCAATCATACGGTCGAAGAAACTCGCCAAATCATTGGTGCGGATAGCCTGACCTATCTTTCGATTGATGGCTTGATTGATTCTATCGGCATCGAAACAGATGCGCCGAACGGTGGTCTCTGTGTCGCTTACTTTGACGGTGACTACCCAACGCCTCTCTACGACTATGAGGAAGACTATCAAAGAAGTTTGGAAGAAAAGACTAGTTTTTACAAATAGACAGATGAAATTCTCCATGAAAGAAAAGGAAGAGAAGATGACAAATAAAAATGCTTATGCGCCACGTCTCGCTACTGACTAAAAGCTAAAGCATTTGTCAGTAGACGCTTTGTCTTATGGGACCAAAGCTAGAGCCCTGACTAGTATTTTTAGATAAAATAATTGTTTATCTAAAAATACGTCGCAATCTTCTCAAAGAAAAGGAAAAATAAAATGGCAAATAAAAATGCGTATGCCCAGTCGGGTGTAGATGTTGAAGCGGGTTATGAAGTTGTTGAGCGGATCAAAAAGCATGTGGCTCGTACGGAGCGTGCAGGTGTCATGGGAGCTCTTGGTGGTTTCGGTGGCATGTTTGACCTTTCAAAGACAGGGGTAAAAGAGCCTGTCTTGATCTCAGGGACTGACGGTGTCGGAACCAAGCTCATGCTAGCTATCAAGTACGACAAGCATGACACGATTGGGCAGGATTGTGTAGCCATGTGTGTCAATGATATCATCGCTGCAGGTGCGGAGCCCCTCTATTTCCTCGACTATGTGGCGACAGGGAAGAATGAACCAGCTAAACTAGAACAAGTGGTTGCTGGTGTGGCTGAAGGTTGTGTGCAAGCTGGTGCAGCCCTCATCGGTGGGGAAACGGCTGAGATGCCTGGTATGTACGGCGAAGATGACTACGACTTGGCTGGATTTGCGGTCGGTGTGGCTGAAAAATCTCAAATCATCGACGGATCAAAAGTAGCAGAAGGAGATGTTCTTATCGGACTTGCTTCAAGTGGGATTCACTCAAATGGTTACTCACTCGTCCGTCGTGTCTTTGCGGACTACACAGGTGAGGAAGCTTTGCCAGAATTGGAAGGCAAGAAACTCAAGGAAGTTCTGCTAGAACCAACTCGTATCTATGTCAAGGCTGTTTTGCCACTCATCAAGGAAGGCTTGGTCAACGGCATTGCCCACATCACAGGTGGTGGTTTCATCGAGAATGTCCCTCGCATGTTTGCAGCTGACTTGGCTGCTGAGATTGAGGAAAGCAAGGTTCCAGTTCTTCCAATTTTCAAAGCCCTTGAAAAATACGGTGAAATCAAGCACGAAGAAATGTTTGAAATCTTCAATATGGGTGTGGGACTCATGTTGGCAGTTAGCCCTGAAAATGTAGGTCGCGTCAAGGAATTGCTGGATGAACCAGTTTATGAAATTGGTCGCATCGTCAAGAAAGAAAACGAAAGTGTCATCATCAAATGAAAAAAATAGCGGTTTTTGCCTCTGGTAATGGCTCAAATTTTCAGGTGATTGCGGAACAATTTCCGGTGGAGTTTGTCTTTTCAGACCATCGTGATGCCTATGTGCTCGAGCGTGCAGAAAAGCTCGGTGTCCTTTCCTATGCTTTTGAACTCAAGGAGTTTGAGAATAAGGCAGACTATGAAGCAGCCCTTGTCGAACTCTTGGAAGAACACCAGATTGACTTGGTTTGCCTCGCTGGCTACATGAAAATCGTTGGGCCAACCTTATTGGTGACTTATGAAGGTCGAATTATCAACATTCATCCAGCCTACCTGCCCGAATTTCCAGGAGCTCATGGGATTGAGGATGCTTGGAATGCTGGGGTTGCTGAGAGCGGCGTCACCATTCACTGGGTGGATTCCGGAGTGGATACAGGCAAGGTCATCAAACAAGTCCGTGTGCCACGTCTATCTGCTGATACCATCGAAAGCTTTGAAGCTCGCATTCATGAGGCAGAGTATAAGTTGTATCCAGAGGTTATTAGAGAATTGTTGGACAAGTAAATGAAAGGAAAAAACATGACTAAACGCGCACTAATTAGCGTCTCAGACAAAGCGGGCATTGTTGAATTTGCTCAAGAACTCAAAAAACTTGGTTGGGAGATTGTCTCGACAGGTGGAACCAAGATTACCCTTGACTATGCTGGGGTGGAGACCATTGCGATCGATGATGTGACGGGCTTCCCAGAAATGATGGACGGTCGCGTCAAGACTCTTCATCCAAACATCCACGGTGGGCTTCTCGCTCGTCGTGACTTGGACAGCCACCTTCAAGCGGCTAAGGACAATCAGATCGAGCTCATCGACCTTGTTGTGGTAAACCTTTACCCATTTAAGGAAACCATTCTCAAACCAGATGTGACTTACGCTGATGCAGTCGAAAACATCGATATCGGTGGGCCGTCTATGCTTCGTTCAGCAGCGAAGAACCATGCCAGCGTAACAGTTGTGGTAGATCCTGCAGACTATGAAGTGGTGCTTAACGAATTGTCAGCCAACGGCAAAACGACTTATGAAACGCGTCAACGTTTAGCAGCCAAGGTTTTCCGTCACACTGCAGCTTATGATGCCTTGATTGCAGAATACTTCACAGCTCAAGTGGGTGAAAGCAAACCTGAAAAGCTCACTTTGACCTACGACCTCAAGCAACCAATGCGTTATGGGGAAAATCCTCAACAGGATGCGGACTTCTACCAAAAAGCCTTGCCGACAGACTACTCCGTTGCTTCAGCCAAACAGCTTAACGGTAAGGAATTGTCCTTTAACAATATCCGTGATGCAGATGCTGCTATCCGTATCATCCGTGACTTCAAAGACTGTCCAACCGTTGTGGCTCTCAAACACATGAACCCGTGCGGTATCGGTCAAGCTGATGACATCGAAACTGCTTGGGATTATGCTTATGAGTCTGACCCAGTGTCTATCTTTGGTGGAATTGTCGTCCTTAACCGTGAGGTGGATGCTGCGACAGCCGAGAAGATGCACGGCATTTTCCTTGAAATCATCATCGCACCGAGCTATACCGATGAAGCGTTAGCCATTTTGACCAACAAAAAGAAAAACTTGCGTATCCTTGCCTTGCCATTTGATGCTCAAGAAGCGAGTGAAGTAGAGGCTGAGTACACAGGCGTAGTAGGTGGACTTCTGGTGCAAAATCAAGACGTGGTCAAGGAAAGCCCAGCTGACTGGCAAGTGGTGACCAAACGCCAACCAACCGAGACAGAAGCGACTGCCCTTGAGTTCGCTTGGAAAGCTATCAAGTATGTCAAATCAAACGGTATCATCGTGACCAACGACCATATGACACTTGGTGTCGGCCCAGGTCAAACTAACCGTGTGGCCTCTGTTCGCATCGCTATCGATCAAGCCAAAGACCGTCTTGACGGCGCAGTTCTTGCTTCAGATGCCTTCTTCCCATTTGCGGATAACGTGGAAGAAATCGCCAAAGCAGGAATCAAAGCAATCATCCAACCGGGTGGGTCTGTGCGTGACCAAGAGTCTATCGAAGCTGCGGATAAATATGGCTTGACCATGGTCTTCACAGGAGTAAGACATTTTAGACATTGATAGGTATTTAAAAATTAGCTCATTATCAACTGTGATAAATGATTTATCGCTAACAACGAGAGAAGACGTAAGTTGTCTTCTCTTTTTGTATGTCTAAAACAATAAGCATTTTAGTGTTAGAAATTATTAAAATGATTTGTTAGAGCTGTTCATGACTAATCTAGAAAAACTCAGTTTCTCACTTAACTATTTTTCATACGTTTTATGGTGTTTAAGGTTGTTGTGACTAGCTCGTTAACAGGCATGGCTTTATAATCTCCTTTTAACCATTCATCAAAAATATTGTAGAGACCGCCGGTAATGAATTTACTATCATAAGTGATTTGTCTTTGATCACTATTTGTGATGTGCCAAGGTGCCATGACAGTGGTATAGGCAGTAGGAAGCTTATCATAAGACCTTTGCAAGATAAGCACGAGTAAGTTTGCGTCTTGCAAAATTTTTAATGGCTCAGTGTACTGGCTCCAATACTGAAAGAAAAGGTTCACTAAATCTTCAAAATTATTCAGTTTTGCTGTTTGAAGTTCAATAATATAGTATTGGATTAAGCGGTCTAAATAGTTCGTAAGAACTTCCTCTTTTGAATGGTAATAACGATAAAATGTTCGTCTAGCAATCTGAGCATGCTCGCTGAGTTCAGCAATGCTGATATTTTGGAGAGACTGCTTAGTTGCTAATAAATCGAACAAGGCTTCCTCCAGCCATTGTCGTGTTTGATATTCCATGGTATTTTTCCTTTCCTGTCACACTTTTGGTCAAACTGTGCCAATTTCTCTTAACCTCTTGTTTTTGTAACAGTTTATCTTTATACTAAAAGTGTTACGCGTGATATATGATTATCATTTATTCTTAACATTGTACAATTGTTAGTTGCTATTAAGGAGGTAAAGATATGAGCATTCTTTTTAACGTTTGGATGCTACCTATTTTATTTATTTTACACGATTTTGAAGAAATGATTATTATGCCCTTGTGGAAAATACGCCATCATCAAAAGTTAGCGACTTTTAGAAAACCGTTTTTTGGTTCCGTTACGCAAAGTTCCGCCTTTGCAGTAGGTGTTTTAGAAGAGTTTGTTATTTTGCTGTTTATTTCTGGCCTTTGCCAATTGACTCACAACAACCTACTCTATTTATCTTTTGTAATAGCGTATACAGCTCATTTCATAATCCATTATATCATGTGCCTGCAATTTAGGGGCTATGTTCCTGGAGTCGTCACGGTAACCCTAGAATTGCCGATGGTTCTAATGATTATTTCTCACTATTGGCCTTATGATGTTTCTTTGTTATCAGTCGTTGTCTATCTTTTATTGGCCATGATAATAGCTTTTACGAATCTTAAAATCATGCATCTCATCATGCCAAAAATTCAAACACATCTAGAAAAATACGCGAAATGAAAAACGATTAAATGAGAGCTACTTTTTAACCTTTCTGATATAACTGGTTAATGAGCAGCCAAGAGTCTATCGAAGTGGCTGACAAATATGGCTTGACTATGGTCTTCACAGGAGTGAGACATTTTGGACATTAAAAAAACAAAAGGGAAGAAAACAGTTTCTTTCCTTTTTTTGATTAAAAGGTAGAACGAAACAAGATTAAAACGAACGTTTATGATATAATATTAGTAAATAATTCGCAAAAGAGGTTGAGAGATGAAGCTGTTAGTTGTCGGTTCGGGTGGTCGTGAACATGCGATTGCTAAGAAGTTGCTTGAATCAAAAGACGTTGAAAAAGTCTTTGTAGCTCCTGGGAATGACGGGATGACTCTGGATGGTCTGGAATTAGTGAATATCTCTATTTCCGAACATTATAAGTTGATTAACTTTGCAAAAGCCAACGATATTGCTTGGTCCTTTATCGGGCCAGATGATGCCCTTGCTGCTGGGATTGTTGATGAGTTCAATGCAGCTGGTCTCAAAGCCTTTGGTCCGACAAGATTGGCAGCGGAGCTGGAGTGGTCCAAGGATTTTGCTAAGGAAATCATGGCCAAATACGGCGTTCCGACAGCAGCCTATGGCACATTCTCAGACTTTGAGGAAGCTAAAGCCTATATCGAAAAGCAGGGGGCTCCTATCGTAGTCAAGGCGGACGGCTTGGCGCTTGGAAAAGGCGTCGTTGTTGCAGAGACGATTGAGCAAGCAGTAGAAGCTGCTCACGACATGCTTTTGGACAATAAATTCGGTAACTCAGGTGCGCGTGTGGTCATCGAGGAGTTTCTTGAAGGAGAGGAATTTTCACTTTTTGCCTTTGTCAATGGGGACAAATTCTACATCATGCCAACGGCTCAGGACCACAAACGTGCCTATGATGGCGACAAGGGGCCTAACACTGGTGGGATGGGTGCCTATGCGCCAGTTCCTCACTTGCCACAGAGCGTGGTTGATACGGCGGTTGACACCATTGTCAAGCCTGTCCTTGAGGGCATGATCCAAGAAGGGCGTCCTTATCTGGGCATCCTTTACGCAGGGCTTATCTTGACAGCAGACGGACCTAAGGTCATCGAGTTCAACGCTCGTTTCGGAGATCCAGAAACTCAGATTATCCTGCCTCGTTTGACATCTGACTTTGCACAAAATATTACGGATATTCTGGATGACAAGGAGCCAAACATCACGTGGACGGATAAGGGTGTGACTCTGGGTGTGGTTGTCGCATCAAACGGCTATCCGCTGGATTATGAAAAAGGTGTCAAGTTGCCAGCTAAGACAGTAGGCGATATCATCACCTACTATGCCGGAGCTAAGTTTTCGAAAAATAGCAGAGCACTGCTATCAAACGGTGGCCGTGTTTATATGCTCGTCACCACAGCAGAAACCGTCAAAGAAGCCCAAAACACCATCTACAGCGAACTTAACAAACAAAATACAGAAGGCCTCTTCTACCGAACAGATATCGGAAGTAAGGCGATAAAAGATTAACAGACATATTTGTCATGGCGTGCGAAAGCGAGCCAAAGTAAGATAATGGTCGTTTAATTTGCGAGCGTTAGCGAGCTAATATAGGATAATCACTGCCGTTGTGAAAGAACGATTGGATGATAATCCAATCGTTCAGGGAAATCGGAAGACCTTGGGCTTCCGATTTAGGCATGAGACACCTTTGGTGGCTGCTGCCGTCCCTCACAACCTAAGGTGATTGTCAAAAAAAGGAAGAAAAAGGATTAAAAATGAAACCAGTAATTTCCATCATCATGGGCTCAAAATCCGACTGGGCCACCATGCAAAAAACAGCTGAAGTCCTAGACCGCTTCGGTGTAGCCTACGAGAAGAAGGTTGTCTCTGCCCACCGCACACCAGACCTCATGTTCAGACATGCCGAAGAAGCTCGTAGCCGTGGCATCAAGGTCATTATCGCAGGTGCTGGTGGTGCCGCGCATTTGCCAGGTATGGTAGCTGCCAAAACAACCCTTCCTGTCGTTGGTGTACCCGTCAAATCTCGTGCCCTTAGTGGCGTGGACTCGCTCTACTCTATCGTTCAGATGCCGGGCGGTGTGCCTGTTGCGACCATGGCTATTGGTGAAGCAGGTGCGACAAATGCGGCTCTATTTGCCCTCCGTCTCCTTTCGGTAGAGGATCAGGCTATCGCGACAGCTTTGGCAGTTTTTGCAGAAGAACAAGAGAAAATTGCAGAGGAGTCTACCAATGAGCTCATCTAAAACAATTGGAATTATCGGTGGCGGTCAGCTGGGTCAGATGATGGCCATTTCTGCTATCTACATGGGGCACAAGGTTATCGCGCTGGATCCTGTGGCTGATTGCCCAGCCTCTCGCGTGGCGGAAATTATCGTGGCTCCTTATAATGATGTGGATGCCCTCCGTCAGTTGGCTGAGCGTTGCGATGTCCTGACTTATGAATTTGAGAATGTAGATGCTGACGGTTTGGATGCGGTTATCAAGGATGGACAACTCCCTCAAGGGACAGATCTGCTCCGCATTTCCCAAAATCGTATTTTTGAAAAGGACTTTCTCTCAAACAAGGCACAAGTCACTGTGGCACCCTACAAGGTTGTGACTTCAAGCCAGGATTTGGCAGATATCGACCTTTCTAAAAACTATGTCCTCAAGACGGCGACCGGTGGTTACGATGGCCATGGTCAAAAGGTTATTCGTTCAGAAGCAGACTTGGAGGAAGCCCGTGCACTAGCAGACTCAGCAGACTGTGTCTTGGAAGAATTTGTCAATTTTGACCTTGAAATTTCTGTCATCGTGTCAGGAAATGGCAAGGACGTGACGGCTTTCCCAGTTCAGGAAAATATCCACCGCAACAACATTCTTTCGAAAACCATTGTGCCTGCTCGCATTTCAGAAAGTCTGGGTGAAAAAGCCAAATCTATGGCGGTACGAATCGCAGACCAGCTCAATTTGTCTGGAACCCTTTGCGTGGAAATGTTTGCGACAGCTGATGACATCATTGTCAACGAAATCGCTCCACGCCCACACAACTCTGGGCACTACTCGATTGAAGCCTGCGACTTCTCCCAGTTTGATACTCATATTCTGGGAGTTCTCGGAGCCCCATTGCCAGCTATCAAACTACATGCCCCAGCTGTCATGCTTAATGTTCTCGGTCAGCATGTCGAGGTCGCTGAAAAATATGTCACAGAAAATCCAAGCTCCTACCTCCACATGTATGGTAAAATAGAAGCGAAGCACAACCGCAAGATGGGGCATGTGACTTTGTTTAGTGATGTGCCGGATAGTGTGGTTGAATTTGGGGAAGGGATTGATTTTTAGGTGAGAATAGCAATTTTAGGTCTTGGGGTTATCGGGACCATTTATGCCTATGCTTTTCAAAAAGCAGGTCATCAGGTAGAGCACGTGCTGAGAGAAAGTAAGAAAAGTACAGCACCAAACGTTTTGACAGTTGATTTGCTAGATGGCCGTTATGTTTCCAAAGGTGAAAATAAACGGGATACCTATGTGGTTCATGTGGCGGAGGCTCATGCGGAATATGATTTTATTTTTATCAGTGTGCGTCATGGTTTTGTAAAAGAAGCCGTGGAAACCTTGCGAGAAAATCGGATTAAAGGAACTCTCGTTTTCTTCTGTAATTTCTGGAATACGCGAGAGGAAGTAGAGAAATGGGCAGGGGAGTATAACTATATTCTCGCATTTCCTACAGCTGGTGGTCATATGAATAAGGATCATTTAGATGGCGTCTTGTTTGACCATTTAATGTTAGAAGGGGAGAAAAAAGCACACATCCCCAATTATGCTGATTTGACGGATTTGCTGACTTCAGCAGATTTGAAGTGGGAGGTTCCCCATGATATGGTTGAGTGGATTTGGATTCACATGGCGATTAATGCGGGTGTCACCTCGACAGCTGCACGCTCGGGAAATCTAGAAAATCCAGAAAAATTGGCTTTGAACTTGATGAACAGTTCTTCGGAATTATCATTAGCCATCAAGGCCATTCGAGAGGCTTTGAAAGTCGTAGAAGCGCGTGGTGTGAATTTGAAACTTTACAAAGCAGAACTCTTGCCTTATAAAATTCCCGCTTGGATTGCAGGGAAGGTCATGAAAGCTATGTTTGCGAAAAATGAGCTGACCCGAAAAATCATGACCTTGCATAATGATAAACAAGATATCTTTTACTGTTGTCAAAGTGTCTATCTGACAGGTCAGGAGTTGGGTGTTGAGATGCCTATTCTGGAAGCCAATATGAAGAGGGCTTCTGTCTAGAGTATTCTGGTTGTGCAATGGTTTTATTGAACAAGATAAGGCTGTAGAGCAGTCGTTGAGGTCTTGTGTGCTAGTGGGGATCACGAAAGGTGAAAGACAAGCATGAAGAGCTAGTAGCTCAGCACCCAGAAAACTATTTGGTGATTTATGATTTGCCACTGGATACGGATTTGAATACGCTAGGTCATTGTCCATTTGTGTGGATTGGAAAAGAAGAATTTGAATAAGAAATTATGGATTATATTACTTTTAAAACAAAGTTGTTTGAATATTTGGGACTTCAGGTCGATACACCAGGTGATAAAATATACTTTAAGGTGGAAAATTCAGTATATGTAGATAATGAATTATTGATGTTTGATAATGAAGAAATGGAGAAATTGTTTTTCTCATTACCTAACTATAAGCAGGAAGAAAATTATTTTTTAGAGTCCAGTACTAGTTTTGAACTGTTTTTGACATCAAGTGATGTAAGACGTCCTCCGAGATATTACTACTCTCCTATAGAGGTAGAGGATAATGCTTCTAATATAAATTATCGTATAGCTGGAATTTCTGATGTTGCAACATTTTATTTACTATATAAACGAATTGAGGAAATGGTTCATCCTGGTTATGACATACTTATGTATTTTAAAGATATGGATGTGCGTAAGAGAAGAGTTGGGAGACTTGAACAAGTAGAATTTGAACAAGATAAGAAATATGAACCATTTTTAACGTATCTATCGAGTCGAATTGCTCCCTATCATTTTTCATTGAAAATTATTTCTAACGAACCTAAGAATATATATGAGTTCAAACAATATAAAGATTCTTTTATTTTTACTTATATTTATAGTAAACATAGACCAATAATTGAAGCTGAAAATTTGAATAAAATTAGTGATGAGAGAAGGTTGTATGGGGTAAAACCTTTTGAAATGGAGGCACCAAAAAGGAGATACGATCCGTTTATAATTGAATACTACCGACAAGCTTCGGAAAGTAGCGATCCATTTATACAATTTATTTCTTATTATCATATCTTAGAATATTTTTATGATGAAATATTTAATAAAAAATTAATAGAAGATTTGATGAACAAAATAACCCATCCTGATTTTTCATATAGGAATAAATCTAAAATCAAGGAGTTGGCTTATTTTTCTCATAAACGATTGACTGGCTTTGGTGAGGATGGTCAAGGTAATGAATTAGAATCCTTGAAATTTGTTTTAAAAGAGTATGTCAGACCTACAGAATTAAGAGAAAGACTAATAGAGTTGAAACAAAATCCAGACTACTATCAAAATAATAAAGTAGATTTTAGTAATGGTCCTGGTATTTCTTTCAGTGACGAAGAGGGGATATATATTACTCTTGCAAAAAGGATTTATTTTACTAGAAATTCCTTGATTCACAGTAAGAGTAATAGGAAATCTCAAACTTATCGAGTAAATATTCATAAAGATATTTTGAGAAATGAGATTCCATTATTGGAAGCAGTGTCGGAATTAGTAATATTAAATTCTTCTGAAATTTTATAAAATTGGTTATTTCGAAATAATTTAAAGAGAAGTTAAAAAGTATAACAAAGAATACAGGCTACATAATCTCTGAATGAGCTAAAAATTTTTAACAATAAGGAGAAGAGAGCAAATTCAAGTATTTGGATTCTTGCTAAAAGCGCTCCTCATGTAGAAAATAAAAGAAGAAAGGAACAAGGGCCCCGTATTCACCAAAACTGAATACGGGCTCCGGATTTCCTAATTGTAAACAAAGAAAGGAAATGGGCATTTAGTTTGCAGAACTGAACCCGGGCAGAAAGCTCGGAATTTAGATAAACCTCCTAGGACGAAAGCGTCCGTTGTTGGTTTCCTAAAATTCAGTCGCTTTCTAGTCGCCCTTGGTATCTTAATCATGATCAACCGTTACTCTCGCCCAGAAATGGCGAACATTTGGAGTGAAGAAAATAAATACCGTGCTTGGCTTGAGGTGGAAATCTTGGCTGACGAGGCATGGGCTGAGTTGGGGGAAATCCCTAAGGAAGATGTGGCTTTGATTCGCGAGAAGGCGGACTTTGACATCGACCGTATTTTGGAGATTGAGCAGGAGACTCGCCACGATGTGGTGGCTTTCACACGTGCGGTTTCTGAGACTCTTGGTGAAGAGCGCAAGTGGGTTCACTATGGTTTGACTTCTACCGACGTAGTGGATACAGCCTACGGTTACCTCTACAAGCAAGCCAACGACATCATCCGTCGTGACCTTGAAAACTTCACCAGCATCATCGCTGATAAGGCTAAGGAGCACAAGTTCACTATCATGATGGGGCGTACCCACGGTGTGCATGCGGAGCCTACAACTTTTGGTCTTAAATTGGCAACTTGGTACAGCGAAATGAAACGCAATATCGAGCGTTTCGAGCATGCGGCTGCTGGTGTGGAAGCTGGTAAGATTTCTGGTGCGGTTGGTAACTTTGCCAACATCCCACCATTTGTTGAAAAATACGTCTGCGATAAATTGGGTATCCGTGCTCAAGAAATCTCTACACAGGTGCTTCCTCGTGACCTTCACGCTGAGTACTTTGCAGTTCTTGCCAGCATCGCAACTTCAATCGAACGTATGGCGACTGAGATCCGTGGTCTGCAAAAGTCTGAGCAACGCGAAGTAGAAGAGTTCTTTGCCAAAGGGCAAAAAGGTTCATCAGCAATGCCTCACAAACGCAACCCTATTGGTTCTGAAAACATGACAGGTCTTGCGCGTGTTATCCGTGGTCACATGATAACAGCCTATGAAAACGTGGCTCTCTGGCACGAACGTGATATCTCTCACTCATCAGCTGAGCGAATCATCACACCAGATACGACCATTTTGATCGACTACATGCTCAACCGTTTTGGAAATATCGTCAAGAACTTGACGGTCTTCCCTGAAAATATGATCCGCAACATGAACTCAACTTTCGGTCTGATCTTTAGCCAACGTGCGATGTTGACCTTGATTGAAAAAGGTATGACGCGTGAGCAAGCCTATGACTTGGTGCAACCAAAAACAGCCTACTCTTGGGACAACCAAGTAGACTTTAAACCGCTTCTCGAAGCAGATCCAGAAGTAACCTCACGCCTCACTCAAGATGAAATCGATGAAATCTTCAACCCTGCATACTACACCAAACGAGTAGATGATATCTTTGAACGTATCGGACTGAGTGACTAATCATAACAACAAAAAGCGAGATTCAATCTCGCTTTTTGTATTCTTATCGAAGGGTGTTAATCTTCTTTTTTCTTAGTGAGCCCGTAAGCTGCTAGTGTGGCCATGAGTCCTGCTGCGACCAAGCCTGCAGAGTCTTGACTTCCTGTTGCAGGGAGTTGTTTTTCATCTGCTTTGCTAGTAGTTGCTTCAGCTTGCTCAGCTTTCTCAACGGCAGTTCCGACTTCGACAACCTGAGCGACCGCTTCCTGCGATACCGCACTATTGACAAGGGTTCTTTCTTCCTTACCGTCAGCAGTAGTGCTGACAGAGTAGAAAATCGTACGACGACCATTTACACCAGTAACGACGACTTGACTTTGTCCTTTTGGCAATTGCGGATTTTCACGTGTTACGGTAGTGAATGGAATCTCTTCCTCTTGGATGTCCAGTCTAGGTTTTTCCTCTGCGACTGGGGCAAGACCGTGTTCATCCCCTACATGGGTAACAAGGGTTCCGACTTCAATAACTTGGGTCACTGCTTCTTGGGTCACAAGGCTATCTACAAGAGTTTTCACTTCCTTACCGTCAACAGTAGTGCTCACAGAGTAGTAATGACTGCGACGACCGTTAGCGCCTTTAGTAACAACTTGAGTCTTCCCTTTGAGTAAGAGTGGATTTTCACGTGTCACAGTAGTGAACGGAATCTCTTCCTCTTGGATATCTAGTCTCGGTTTTGCTTCTGCAGTTGTCGCTTTACCACTTTCATCTCCTTTGTGAGTAATAGGGGCACCGATTTCAACCACTTTGGTCACAGGTTCTTTGGTTACTTGGCTATCTAGAACGGTTTCTGTTTGTTTCCCATTTTCAGTAAGGACAGAGATGTAATGAGTGCGTTCGCCCTCTACACCTGGTGTGACAATCTTTTCTTGCTTAGCTGGGAGGTTCGGATTTTCCTTCTTGATAACTTCAAAAGGAATCTTTTCTGCTCTTGTGATGAGTTCTGGCTTAGTTTCAATAGTGGCAGCTAGTTCGTTTTCATCGAGGCTTCCTGAGTGAGTTGCCGCTGGTTTGAGGCCTAGGCGGGCTGCTTTGAGCTTGGCTACGAGAGCGTCTAACTCGGCTTGTTTGTTACGGTTAAGATTGTAGTTGAGAGCTTCTTTAGCTGTATTTAGGGCGTCCAAGCTTTCCTTGCTGTATCCTTCTAGGTTCGCAGGGATTTGAGTAAGCTCCTCGCGGAGTGCATTGTAGTTAGCGTGGAAGTAGTCTTTATTATTGTCTGCAAAGGCAGTCATGAGTTCAAAAATTTCTTCTTCCTTGTACTCAGCGCTTGGTCTATCTGCCCAAATGGCAAGCATACTTCCAACTGTTGGAAGGTCTACCTCAGGATATTTGGTAGATGCAAGCTGGTTAAATGGTGTTTTTTTAGTGTTTTCAATTGCTTTTTTGAGGAAGCCACCGCCATCTTCTGGTTTTTGACCGAGAATGTAGTACCAGTCTCCGTTGGTATTAAGGAATTTATAGCCTTTACTTGCAAGGTACTGAGGAGATGCAAGGTTGTAGCCCCACCATCCTTTAGACCAGTAAGAGATGATGACATCCTTGTCAAACTCAACATCATCCTTATCCTCGTAGTAGAAACCATCGTTGAAGGCCATCGGTTGAAGGCCTCTTTCTTTGGCCATGGCAGCAAGGGTGTTGGCATATTCAGCAAACTTGCCATAGAGTCCATACCATTTGAGGTAGTACCAGCCTTGAGCGTTGGTAGCGTCATTAGCGTATTCGTCTGTACCGTAGTTGAAGATCTTAGTCTTGCCTGCAAAGAAGTCCATGTACTTGCCGATGAGGGCTTTGACAAAGTTCATCGCCTCTTCGTTTTCGAGGTCCATAGTTGTTTTGGAGACCTTGTCAAAGTTGGCTTGAGGATTTTGGATACCTAATTTTTCCATAGCGACAAGCATGGCATCCATGTGACCTGGGCTGTTGATCGCTGGAATTAGTCCAATCCCTTTTGATTTTGCGTACTCAATCAATTCAGTGACTTCAGCCTGACTAAGAGTGGTTCCGTTTGGATCATCGTAGTAAGCTTTTGTTCCTTCAATGATGGCATTTTTGACATCGTCACTTGCATAAGTTTTTCCGTTAGCAGTGATAGTCATGTCATCAAGTAGGAAGCGAAGTCCGTCATTTCCTAGGAGTAGATGTACATCAGAATATCCAAGTTCACTAGCTTTATCAATGATACGTTTGAGTTGCTCAGCTGAGAAGTACTTACGTCCAGCGTCAATTGAGATCACCTTGTTCTTGGCAAGTTTTTCAACTTCACGTTTCGCGTCTTCTTCTTTTTGAGCTTCTGGTGTGAAGGTTAGGTTGCTAACAGCTTCTTGGAGTTTCGCGATTGCTTGGTCAATGGTGTCCTGTTGGGCACGACTGAGGTTGCTATCGAGTGAGCGAATGGCTTTTTCAGCTTCTTTTACAGCTGCGACACTTTCTGCAGTATAGCGTTTAAGGTCTGTTGGGACTTCTTTCAGAGCTTGCTCAGCAGACTCATAGTCGGCAGCGAAGTACTCAGCATTGGCATTTGCGAAGCTGCGCATGAGTTTGAAGAGGCGAGATGGTGAATAGCGTGCAGATGGGGTATCCGCCCAAGCAGCTACCATACCACCGATGAACGGAATATCTGCTCCTTCAGATTTTGGAACAGAAGTGATTGGAGTGTTCTTAATCCCATTGAGACCTTGGTCGAGGTTGTACCAGCCTTGGCCATCGGCATTTCGTCCGAGAACATAGTACCATGCATCATTGGTATTAAGGATTTGGTGGCCTTTTTCAACTAGAAGTTTAGAAGAAGCGACGTCGTATCCGCCCCATCCACCAGTCCACATAGAAACAATGATGTCTTTGTCAAAAGTTCCAAAGCTAGTGTCGCTATTGTAGTAGATACCATCGTTAAAGGCCATTGGTTTGAGACCGTGAGATTTGACGATGCGAGCAAGGTCGTTGGCGTAGGCGATAAATTTATCATAACCCTTATCTGGGAAGCCATCTTCTGGGTACCACTTGTAGGCTTGAAGAACGCTCCAGCCTTTGGCATCTGTAGCATCATTGGCGTACTCATCTAGTCCGATATTGAAAATATCAGTTTTTCCAGCAAAGTATGCAGCATACTTGTCAATCAGGGCTTTGGTAAATGCAACAGCTTCTTTGTTATCCAGGTCAACGGTACGAGCAGATTCCTTACCAAAGTAGTTGAAGTTCGGTTTTTGGATGCCTAGTTCTTTCATTGCATGCAAAATCGCATCCATGTGACCGGGGCTGTTTACAGTTGGGATGAGACCAATGCCTTTGTTTTTAGCGTAGTTAATCAAGTCCGTCATCTGACTCTCTGTCAAATGGTTGCCGTTTGGATCCTTGTAGTAGGCATCAGTTCCATTTTCGAGTGCACGTTTGACATCGTCGCTTGCATAGGTTTTACCATTGGCTTTGATCGTCATATCGTCTAGCATGAAACGCATGCCATCATTTCCAACTAGTAGATGAAGATCAGTATAACCGTAGTGTTTGGCTTTGTCGATGATTTCTTTGAGTTGATCTGGAGAAAAGTACTTGCGTCCAGCATCAATTGAGATCATTTTTCTTTTAGCCAGTTTTTCATTTACCTGAGGTGCTCGTTCAGTGTTAGGAGTGGATACTGCAGGTGTGACGGCTTCATTTTTCTTTTCTGAAGAAGTGCTTTCAGCAGGAGTTTCAGCTGGGGCGGGGCTTTCTTTCTCGGTAGTAGGAGTTGGACTAGCATTTTCTGTCACAACTGGTGCGCTTGACTCTTCTGTTTTTGGAGCAACTGTTCGAGGAGCCTCCTGCTCTTCTTTGACCTCCTCTTTTACAGGTTTGTCAGCCTTTTCTTCCAGTTTTTCTGGAACCTTGGAGTCTACAGCTTCCTTGACTGCCTGAGGATTCTCCTGAATAGTTTGAACAGTTTCCTCAGCTGTTGGAGCTGGAGTAATTCCGTCGGCAGCTACGACTTGTGCGCTAAAAGCAAATCCTATAAGTACAGAAGCTGCCCCAACCGCGTATTTACGGATGGAGAAGCGCTGTTTCTTTTCTAGTTTCATGACAAAACCTCCTTGTTATTATCATATATGATAGCGTTTACACAAAACCAAATTTATTTTATTATCTAAGGAGTAAAATGTCAAGTGGGTTTATATAAGAACTATAATAAATAGAGGAAATCATAAGATTTAGAAGAAAATTATTTCTAGAAATGAGAAAGAGAAAACCAATATTTAACTTGTTTTTAGTAAAAACGCTACTAATTAAATAAGAGTCCTCCATAGCGTTCTCACAACTTCTTTCTCGTGCTATAATGAATATAGAAAAAGCCTGAGCTAGGCTCAAGCTTTTTCTTAATGACCTCGATTACATGAGAGGAATTTAATTTTGTAGTAGTCTGCTCGCTTATACGTTTCACTATAGGCGAGGACTTGGCCAGTAGCCTCAAGTTTAGTAGTCTTCGTTTGGAAGACTGTTGGAAATTGCGTATCGATTCCAAGTACAGAAGCAACATGCTCTGGTGTTGGAAATGTGATTTCATTGATTTCCTCAAAATGTTCATCGTTCATGTGAATGCGGTAATCCAATTTGAAACGTTTATAGATAGAACTATAATAGTCAAGATTTGGATAGTTGGCATTGATGTATTGTTCAGGAATATAGGATGTGTGGTAGATGTAAGTTACGCCATTTGTTTGACGGGTACGTTCAATTTTGTAGTAGAACTGATCTCCACGTAATCCAAGTTTCTCTAGGTATTCAAGCTTGTTTCCGCGCTCGATAGAAAGGACAGTAACTTTATCATCTTTTGTTTCAAAGATTTCGACATCTGAAAATTCAACGAGTTTGTGCTTGCGGGCACGTGAAACGAAAGTCCCTTTCCCTTGTTGGCGGACAATATAGCCGTCTTTTGCAAGGTCATTCAAAGCACGTACAACAGTGATTGAACTAACATCATACATCGCGATCAATTCTGCTTCTGTATAAAATTTATCTCCACTTGCAAATTGACCAGAGATGATTTTGTTTTTTAATTCATCTTTAATATATTGGTATTTAGGAATAGCCATAAATTTCACCTCGATTCTCTTTCTCCAACCTTGATTTTACCACAAATACAGACAAAATAGTAGTATTTAGGTAAAAAAAATTAAAATAATAGACTAAAAATGTTATGTTACATGTAAAAAATTCCATTTTATAACCTTGTGAATTATCATACATTAAAATATCGCTTTCATGCTATTTTTAGATAATTTTGGTAAATAGTAAGTAAAAAAATAGAAAAATTTTAAAGAATTTTCTAAAACCTATTGACAAATGCAAAAGATTTGATTATAGTTAATATTATAATAAATGAAAGCGCAAACTTAATCGTCAGAGGTGGTAACATGACAAGATTTAAAATTGAGGACGATTTCTATTTAGATGGGAAGCCGTTCAAGATTTTGTCTGGCGCCATTCATTATTTTAGGATTCCAGCAGAGGATTGGTATCATTCTCTCTATAACTTAAAGGCGCTTGGCTTTAATACGGTCGAGACCTATGTAGCTTGGAATTTACATGAACCCGTTGAAGGGGAATTTGATTTTGAAGGTGCCAGAAATTTGGAGAGGTTTCTTCAAATAGCACAAGATTTGGGTCTCTATGCCATTGTACGCCCGTCTCCATTTATCTGTGCGGAATGGGAATTTGGTGGCTTGCCGGCTTGGCTCTTGACCAAGGACATGCGAATCCGCTCGTCCGACCCGGCCTACATCGAGGCTGTTGCTCGCTATTATGACCAATTATTGCCAAGGCTTGTGCCTCGCTTGTTGGATAATGGTGGAAACATTCTTATGATGCAAGTCGAAAATGAATATGGTTCTTATGGAGAAGATAAGTATTATCTGAGAGCGATTCGAAAATTGATGGAAGAGCGAGGGATTGATTGCCCACTCTTTACTTCAGATGGCCCATGGAGGGCTACTCTGAAAGCCGGAACCTTGATTGAAGATGATCTCTTTGTGACAGGGAATTTTGGTTCTAAGGCTCCTTACAACTTTTCACAAATGCAAGAATTCTTTGATGAGCATGGCAAGAAATGGCCTCTCATGTGTATGGAATTCTGGGATGGCTGGTTCAACCGTTGGAAAGAACCAATCATCACACGCGATCCAAAAGAGTTGGCGGAAGCTGTTCGAGAGGTATTGGAGCAAGGCTCTATCAACCTTTACATGTTCCATGGTGGGACAAACTTTGGTTTCATGAATGGTTGCTCGGCTCGAGGAACTCTGGATTTACCACAAGTCACATCTTACGACTATGATGCCCTTCTCGATGAAGAAGGAAATCCAACTGCTAAATACCTAGCAGTCAAGAAGATGATGGCGACACACTTCCCAGAGTATCCACAGTTGGAACCACTTTACAAGGAAAGCATGGAAATGGAATCCATTCCACTAGTCGAAAAAGTTTCCTTGTTTGAAACTCTGGATAGCCTGGCAAGTCCAACTGAAAGCCTCTATCCAAAAGCGATGGAAGAACTTGGTCAAAGTTATGGCTACCTTCTTTATCGTACCGAAGCAAGTTGGGATGCCGAAGAGGAACGTCTTCGTATCATAGATGGACGTGACCGAGCTCAACTCTATGTAGATGGTCAATGGATTGCTACTCAATACCAGACAGAGATTGGTGAAGACATCTACTGTCAGGGAAACCGAGAAGGCTGTTCAGAGATTGATATCCTGATCGAAAATATGGGGCGTGTTAACTATGGACACAAGTTCTTAGCAGATACGCAACATAAAGGAATTCGTACAGGTGTCTGCAAAGATCTACATTTCTTACTGAATTGGAAACAATATCCACTTCCACTGGATAATCCTGAGAAAATTGATTTTTCAAAAGGATGGACAGAAGGACAACCAGCCTTTTACGCTTTCGACTTTACTGTTGAAGAGCCGAAGGATACCTACTTAGATTTGTCTGAGTTTGGTAAGGGAGTTGCCTTTGTCAATGGGCGTCACCTAGGGCGTTTCTGGAATGTCGGCCCGACCCTCTCACTTTATATCCCTCATAGCTATCTCAAGGAAGCTGCTAACCGCATCATCATCTTTGAAACTGAAGGCGAATATAAAGAAGAGATTCACTTAACTCGTAAACCTACACTAAAACACATAAAGGGGGAAAACTTATGACAATTGTAGGATGCCGTATCGATGGACGTTTGATCCACGGTCAAGTAGCCAATCTTTGGGCTGGAAAACTAAATGTTTCACGCATTATGGTTGTAGACGACGAAGTTGTTAACAACGATATTGAAAAGAGTGGTTTGAAACTTGCGACACCACCAGGTGTGAAACTCAGTATCTTGCCAGTTGAGAAAGCAGCAGCAAATATCCTTGCTGGTAAATACGATAGCCAACGTCTCTTTATCGTTGCACGTAAACCAGACCGTTTCCTTGGTTTGGTCGAAGCAGGTGTTCCGCTTGAAACACTCAACGTTGGAAATATGTCTCAAACACCAGAAACTCGCCCTATCACACGTTCTATCAATGTGGTAGACAAGGATGTGGAAGACTTCCACAAACTAGCAGAAAAAGGTGTGAAACTCACTGCTCAAATGGTTCCAAATGATCCAGTTTCAGACTTTTTGAGCTTATTAAAATAGGAAAAAATTTTTAGGAGGTCATTGTTATGATACAATGGTGGCAAATTTTACTTCTCACTTTGTACTCAGCTTATCAAATCTGTGATGAGTTGACAATCGTTTCATCTGCAGGTTCCCCTGTATTCGCTGGTTTCATTACCGGTTTGATCATGGGAGATGTGACAACTGGTTTGTTTATCGGTGGTAGCTTGCAGTTGTTCGTTCTCGGGGTTGGTACCTTCGGTGGTGCTTCTCGTATCGACGCAACTTCTGGTGCGGTTCTTGCAACAGCATTCTCTATCTCTCAAGGTATTGATACAGATCTTGCGATCACAACAATCGCTGTACCAGTAGCAGCACTTTTGACATACTTCGACGTTCTTGGACGTATGACAACTACTTTCTTTGCACACCGTATTGATGCTGCAATCGAACGCTTTGACTACAAAGGTATCGAACGCAACTACCTACTTGGTGCAGTGCCTTGGGCTCTTTCTCGTGCCCTTCCAGTATTCTTCGCTCTTGCTTTTGGTGGTGCTTTCGTACAATCAGTAGTAGACCTTGTTAAAGAATATCAATGGATTGCAGACGGTTTGACGCTTGCAGGTCGTATGCTTCCAGGTCTTGGATTTGCAATCTTGCTTCGTTACCTTCCAGTTAAACGTAACCTCCACTACCTTGCAATGGGATTCGGTTTGACAGCTATGTTGACTGTTCTTTACTCATATGTAACAGGTCTTGGTGGAGCTGTTGCGGGTATCCTTGGTACTCTTCCTGCTGATGTTGCTGAAAAAATTGGCTTTGCTAACAACTTCAAAGGTTTGTCTATGATTGGTGTTTCTATCGTAGGTATCTTCCTTGCAGTTGTTCACTTTAAGAACAGCCAAAAAGTAGCTGTAGCAGCACCTTCTACACCATCAGAAAGTGGGGAAATCGAAGATGACGAATTCTAATTACAAACTTACAAAAGAAGATTTTAATCAAATCAACAAACGTAGCTTGTTTACTTTCCAATTAGGTTGGAACTACGAACGTATGCAAGCTTCTGGTTACCTTTACATGATCTTGCCTCAATTGCGTAAAATGTATGGGGATGGAACTCCTGAATTGAAAGAAATGATGAAAGTTCATACTCAATTCTTCAATACTTCTCCATTCTTCCACACAATTATCGCTGGTTTTGACCTTGCCATGGAAGAAAAAGATGGTGTTGGTTCAAAAGATGCTGTTAACGGTATCAAGACAGGTTTGATGGGACCATTCGCTCCTCTTGGAGATACTATCTTTGGTTCACTTGTACCTGCTATCATGGGATCTATCGCAGCAACTATGGCTATCGCTGGCCAACCATGGGGTATCTTCCTTTGGATCGCAGTTGCAGTTGCTTACGACATCTTCCGTTGGAAACAATTGGAATTTGCCTACAAAGAAGGGGTTAACCTTATCAACAACATGCAAAGTACCTTGACAGCTTTGATTGACGCTGCATCTGTACTTGGTGTCTTCATGATGGGTGCTCTTGTAGCAACAATGATCAACTTTGACATTTCTTACAAATTGCCAATCGGTGAAAAGATGATTGACTTCCAAGACATCTTGAACTCAATCTTCCCACGCTTGCTTCCAGCAATCTTTACTGCCTTTATCTTCTGGTTGCTTGGTAAGAAAGGTATGAACTCTACTAAAGCGATCGGTATCATTATCGTTCTTGCAGTAGGTCTTTCATTCATCGGTAAATTCTTGCTTGGAATGGGCGCATAATTTATGAGCAAATCATTAATTTTGGTGAGTCATGGTCGTTTCTGTGAAGAACTGAAAGGTAGCACAGAAATGATCATGGGTCCACAGGACAACATTCATACAGTGGCTCTTCTTCCAGAAGATGGTCCAGAAGAATTTACTGCAAAATTTGAAGCCGCTATCGAAGGATTGGATGATTTCCTAGTCTTTGCGGACCTTCTCGGTGGTACACCATGTAACGTGGTAAGCCGTTTGATTATGGAAGGTCGCGACATTGAACTCTACGCAGGGATGAATCTTCCAATGGTGATTGAATTTATCAATGCCAGCCTTACAGGTGCAGATGCGGACTACAAGAGCGGTGCTGCAGAAAGCATTGTGAAAGTCAATGATTTGTTAGCGGGCTTCGATGATGACGAAGATGAATAATACTCTTCGAAAATCTCTTCAAACTACGTCAGCGTCGCCTTGCCGTACTCAAGTACAGCCTGCGGCTAGCTTCCTAGTTTGCTCTTTGATTTTCATTGAGTATAAGATGTGACAACGTGAAAATCGTTAGAACAGCTTGTATAGAATATACATGGGAATGGGAGTCACTCCCATTCCCATATTTTCAATAGGAATGAAACAACAATAGATTAGAGGAACTCTATGCTAAATTACACAAAAGAAGAATTACTTGAACTGGGTGCAGAAATCACGACTCGTGAGATCTACCAACAGCCTGATGTATGGAAAGAAGCTTTTGAAGCCTATCAAGCGAAACGTGAAGAAATTGCAGCTTTTCTGCAAGGTATCGCTGATAAACATGACTATATCAAGGTCATCTTGACAGGTGCTGGTACTTCTGCTTATGTGGGAGATACCTTGGTACCATACTTTAAGGAAGTCTATGACGAACGCAAATGGAATTTCAATGCCATTGCGACAACTGATATTGTTGCCAATCCAGAAACTTATCTGAAAAAAGATGTGGCGACTGTTCTTGTTTCCTTTGCTCGTAGCGGAAATTCACCTGAAAGTGTGGCAACAGTTGATTTGGCTAAAGCCTTGGTTGATGACCTCTATCAAGTGACCATTACATGTGCTGCAGATGGAAAATTGGCTCTTCAAGCCCATGGCGATGACCGCAATCTCTTGCTCTTGCAACCGGCTGCTTCTAATGACGCTGGGTTTGCCATGACTTCTAGCTTTACGTCCATGATGCTAACAGCTCTCTTGGTTTTTGATCCTACAGAATTTGCTGTTAAATCTGAACGTTTTGGAGTTATTTCTAGTCTTGCCCGTAAAGTTCTAGACAATGCAGAAGATGTCAAAGAGCTGGTTGACCTTGACTTTAACCGTGTTATCTACCTGGGCGCTGGTCCTTTCTTTGGACTTGCTCATGAAGCTCAGCTCAAGATTTTGGAACTAACAGCTGGTCAAGTTGCGACCATGTATGAAAGTCCAGTTGGCTTCCGTCACGGTCCAAAATCACTGATCAACGAAGATACAGTTGTTTTGGTCTTTGGTACAACGACAGACTACACTCGCAAGTATGACTTGGACTTGGTTCGTGAAGTGGCTGGTGACCAGATTGCTCGTCGTGTCGTGCTTTTGAGTGATCAAGCCTTTGGTCTTGAAAATGTCAAAGAAGTGGCTCTTGGTTGTGGCGGTGTCTTGAACGATATTTACCGTGTCTTCCCTTACATCGTATATGCTCAACTCTTTGCCCTTTTGACTTCGCTTAAGGTCGAAAATAAACCAGATACACCGTCTCCTACAGGTACAGTAAACCGTGTGGTACAAGGTGTGATCATTCATGACTATCAAAAATAAGGAAGTATCTATGAGTAAATTACAATTAAGTCCTAATAAAGTAGCATGCTTGCAAAAACTCTCTGACGAGAACGGCATTATCTCAGCTCTTGCCTTTGACCAACGTGGCGCTTTGAAACGCCTCATGGCTCAATACCAAACAGAAGAGCCAACAGTCGCTCAAATGGAAGAACTTAAAGTATTGGTTGCAGATGAATTGACTAAATACGCATCCTCTATGCTTCTCGACCCAGAGTATGGTCTTCCAGCTACAAAAGTGCTTGATGCCAATGCTGGTCTTCTCCTTGCTTATGAGAAAACTGGCTACGAGACAACAAGCACTAAACGCTTACCAGACTGCTTGGATGTTTGGTCTGCAAAACGCATTAAAGAACAAGGTGCAGACGCTGTGAAGTTCTTGCTTTACTATGACGTAGACAGCGCTGACGAACTCAACCAAGAAAAACAAGCCTACATCGAACGTATCGGTTCTGAGTGTATGGCAGAAGACATTCCATTCTTCCTTGAAATCCTCGCTTACGATGAAAAAATCGCTGACGCAGGCTCTGCAGAATACGCTAAAGTGAAACCACACAAGGTTATCGGTGCTATGAAGGTCTTCTCAGACCCACGCTTCAACATCGATGTCTTGAAAGTGGAAGTTCCAGTCAACGTCAAATACGTTGAAGGATTTGGTGATGGTGAAATCGTTCATACACGTGAAGAAGCTGCAGCCTTCTTCAAAGCTCAAGATGAAGCGACTAACCTTCCATACATCTACTTGAGTGCAGGTGTGTCAGCTAAACTCTTCCAAGAAACACTAGTCTTTGCCCACGAATCAGGCGCAAACTTCAACGGAGTTCTTTGCGGCCGTGCAACATGGGCTGGATCAGTCGAAGCTTACATCAAAGATGGTGAAGCAGCAGCTCGTGAGTGGTTGCGTACAACTGGATTTGAGAACATTGACGAACTCAACAAAGTTCTTCAAACAACAGCGACTTCATGGACTGAACGTGTAGAAGCATAAAAACAAGAATAGAAGAATTCCTTTTTGTTAAGAAGATACTTAAGGTTTTCTGACAAAGTATTCTGAACATAGAAACTACAACCATAGATGGTGCATACACTCTCTATGGTTTGTTTACTTAAGAGAAATGAATCAAAGGAGAACAGAATGAAAGCATACACAGAGCGTGTATTTGGAAATCATGATGGCAAGGATGTCTTGGCCTATCGCTTTGAGACTGACGGTGGCTATCAGCTGGAGATTATGACTTATGGTGCGACCATTTTGCGCTATGTAACGCCTGACAAGGCTGGAAATTTTGCCAATGTGATTTTGGGTTTTGATGATTTTGCTAGCTATGTAGGCAATAGTCCCAAGCATGGAGCAAGTGTAGGTCCTGTAGCGGGCCGTATTGCAGGTGCAACATTTGAGCTCAATGGCAAGACCTATGACCTTGAAGTTAATAATGCTAGCAACTGTAACCACAGTGGTTCAACTGGTTGGGATTCGAGCTTGTTTGAATTGGTCGAAGTAAGCGACCATGGCTTGACCCTCTACACAGAGCGTACAGACGGGACAGGAGGATTTCCTGGTAATCTTAAGATTTGGATTAACTACCATTTGGAAGAAACTGGTGCTTACGAAGTCAGCTATAAGGTGACGACAGATCAGGATACGCTGGTCAATCCAACTAATCACAGCTACTTCAACTTGTCTGGTGATTTTACGCAGACAGTTGACCGTCATGTCTTCCAGCTAAATACGGAGGGCATTTACCCAATCGCTCCGGACGGTGTTCCAGATAAGACTCCAGATGCTGATCGTGATGTGGTGAAACACATCTACAACGGTGCTTTGCTCAAGGATATCTTTGCAGAGGATGATGAACAAATCCAGTTGGTATCTGGTTTGGATCACCCATTTGCCCTCCCTGCAGGTCATGATAATGCTGGTTTCCTTTATGACCAAAACTCAGGTCGGTTCCTGCTTTTTAAGACAGAGGCCCCTTGCTTTGTGGTCTACACAGCAAACTTTGTAGATGAGAGTGTCATCATAGCTGGTCAGCCAATGATTCAGCACAATGGGATTGCCCTTGAAGCGCAGGCCTTACCAGATGCTATTCACAGCGACCTCAAAGACCAAGTCATTCTCAAAGCAGGTCAAACCTTTACCAGCAAAACTCGTTATGAGCTTGTTGTCAAATAAAAAAGAAAGAGCTGGGTTCCAGCTCTTTTGAGTTGTCTTCGTTGACATTTTATCTCAATAGTGTATAATTGATGTAATTTATAAAGTTACAACAAAAAGGAGACACCCCGATGACTTATGCTTACCAAAGCCACATTTACCTAGCAGAAGCGGTTTTAAATGTCAAGGATTTGACGAGTCAAACGGCTTTTTATCACCAGATTATTGGCTTGGAGATTTTATCCCAAACAGAGACAGAAGCGATTTTGGGACTTGGTAAAAAAGCCTTGGTCCACTTGATTGCGACAGAAAAAGCTGGGGAAGTAAGGGAGCATTATGGGCTCTACCATCTGGCGATTTTGTTGCCGACACGAAAAGCTTTGGCAGATGTCTTGAAATACCTAAGTGACTTGCGGATTCCTCTGGTTGGGGGTGCGGATCATGGATACAGTGAAGCCCTTTATCTGGAGGATTTGGAAGGAAATGGCATTGAACTCTACCGTGATAAACCAGTTTCCTCATGGGATATTCGAGAAGACGGCCGCATTATCGGTGTGACCGAAGCCCTTGCGGCACAGGCCATTTATGAGTTAGGGGAAAAGATGGATCCTTTTATCCTAGCTGAAGGGACGAGAATGGGGCATATCCATCTATCGGTGAAAGATAGCCACGCGGCGAGTCAGTTTTATCAAAAGGTGTTAGGGCTGGAGGATAAATTTAGTATTCCGAGTGCTAGTTGGATAGCAGCAGGTCAGTACCATCACCACCTGGCTGTCAACGAATGGGCTGGAAAAGGTCTGGCTCCGCGTGAGCAAGGCTTGTCAGGCTTGGCCTACTATGTCCTTGAGGTCGAAAGCAAGGAAGAGCTCCTAGCCATCGTTAAGCAAGCACAAGAGCTAGAGGCACCGATCAAATGGTTACATTCGAGTGAAGTGGATCTTGTAGACCTAGACGGGATTGTGACTCGCATTCGCCTGGCACGATGAGATGTGAAAAACACATCGTAGACATAGAAAAAGGCGGACAAGCGCGCATACTATTTTTAGAATGCGGACTTGTTCGCTTTTTATGAAATGATAAAGAGTAAAAGAGCTATAGCTATAACCAGACTGTAAAGGTAATCACCTGTTTTTTGTAGGTGACAAATATTTTACCTCTAAATAGGCTGACGAGATGCTGAGCCATGGAGAGACCAATTCCGTGTCCAGATATGGTTTGGTTGTTGTGAGAGGTCTCTGCACGATAAAAGCGATCAAAGAAACGCTTAATATTAACTGCTTGTCCATCCTTATAATCATTAGAAATAGTGATGCAAGTTCGTTTGCGTAGTAGATAGGCTTTGCGTTTGAGAGTCAGACGGATGGTGCCTGCTGGATCACAGTATTTGCGGGCATTATCGAGCAAAATACTGAGTAATTCGTAAAATTCCTCCTGAGCAACTTTTTCTATGATATCTACTTCAATCAGGCTTTCAAAGTTTTTATCTTCTTTGGTAAAGAGAGGAGCAAAATCTGAGGCAACCTTTTCAGCGATAACGGAGATATTTTGAGGAGCTAGTTTGATATCCTCTTGCTCCTCGAGCCGAGCAAGTCGGATGAGTCTTCCAATCAGGTGGTTGAGTCGTTCCGTCTGTTCTTTAGTGCTGCTACTCCACTCAGTCTCTCCCTCCATTAACTCCTGTAGTTCGGTATTGGCCGAAATGATGGCTAGAGGCGTTTTGAGTTCGTGTCCTGCATTGGTGATAAACATCCGTTGTTTTTCATAGTTTTTGATAAAAGGACGAATGACAATCCCTGAAATCAAGGTGAAGAGCAGTATGAGGAGGAGTAAGCTAGCCAAGGCCAGCCAGATAGAGACCTGAAGTAGGGTGTCGCGTTCGCGGATATAGTTAGTCGTCTCAAAGAAGACCAGTAGTTTCCCAGTTGTAGATTGGCTCATTTGGTAGGTAAAATAGCGCCCCTTATGAGTAATGGAGCCATAAGTCTCTTGCCTTTTGAGGATGTTTGGGAGAAAACTTTTGACTTCAGCCTCAGTTAAGGACTGGACATTTGTAAGGGAGATGGCGTAGTCATTTTCCTTTTCTCTGACGGAGAAGTATTGAAAATTATAGACAATCCCTTCTTGGATATTTTTCTCAGTCAGACTTTCTTTGATTTCGTCTGTAATAGGAAGTTCGCCCTCATTCTTGGTTAAGATAGAGAGGACGGTGTGGATGTTACCCTCCGTCTGAGTGTAGACGATACTATTCATCAAGACCAGAAAGAATGCAAGAATCAGAGCGATAGCAGCAGTGGCTGTGACAATAAACTTGATGCGTAGTTTTCGAAACATCTAGTCACCTCCTGTCAATTGGAAGGGTCCTTCTGCAGTCCCAAGTATTTGTAAGCTAGACTGGACACTTTGGAGTTTTTGGCGTAGGTAGGAGATATAGAGAAAGACGAGCTCGTGATCACTTTCTTCCAACTCGTCTGGCCATACCTGCTCTAGTAGTTGTTGACAACTGAGGGCTTGGTTAGCATACTGGATGAGGAGGGTCAAGAGTTGAGTCTCTTTCTTTCCTAGGCGAATGCTGTTTGTAGCAGCTAATCTTGTTCGTCAATGTCTAAGCGGGTGTTGCCTAATTGGACGGTATCGGGTGTATAGTCCTCCAGACGGCGGGCAGTAGAACGGAGTCTAGCCAAGAGTTCCTTGAGCGAGAAAGGTTTGGTCAAGTAGTCGTCAGCACCTGCATCAAGTCCAGTTACGCGGTCATCCACTTCGGCCATGGCTGTCAGCATGATAACGTGGGTCGTATTGCCTGCCTGGCGAATTTCTTTGAGGGCTTCGATTCCAGTTTTAATTGGCATCATGATGTCAAAAATCATGAGGTGATAGTGGTTAGATTTAGCCTTTTCGACAGCGTCTTGTCCGTTAAAAACAGAATCAACGCTGTAGCCTTCGCGTTCTAACGCAACAGTGATAACACGGTTTAGTTGGGTTTCATCTTCGACAAGTAGGATTTTCATAGGTTCTCCTTAGTCTTGATCAGAGCGCTGAATCAAATCACGGATGGTCTGCATGGTCAAGCCACAAGAAGCAAGCTCATCGGCACAACGTTTGAGCTCGCGCGTGATTCGCTCAGGATTTTGGATGTTTTTCTTGTATTTCATCTGGTGTTCGAGGCTAGCCCAGGAATCCATGGCAATTGTGCGCAGTTGAATCTCGATAAAATAGGTACCCTGGTCATTTTCCAGACAGTCTGGGTAGGGAGTGGTCACCTCTAGAATCAGATGATAGGAACGGTAGCCGTTGGGTTTGACCTGACGGATATAGTCTTTCTCTTTGAAAATATGGATGCTTGGCATCTGGCGAATATACTCTACGATGCGGTAGATATCATCTGTAAAGCCTGTGATAATTCGAACACCAATAGCATCTCGTATTTCTTTAAGAGCGGATTGACTTGTCTGAGGAAGGCCCTTGCGTTGGCATTTTTCACGCATACTTTTTTCTGTTTTGATGCGTGCATGCAAATGCTCATATAGTTTGAGGTTGGTTTCTTTTTTGTAATTGGCTGCGGCCTCTTCTATGTCTTGAATAAAGGTTTGCAAGATGGTGGGTAAATAGGCCTCACAGCTACCATAGATAGAATTCATAAGCACGTCCATTCTGAACAGTTTTTTACTATTATATCATGAAAACACCGATATGAGATAAGTTCCTACAAAGACAGATGGGATGAGAATTTTGACAAAGCCCCTTATTCGAGATATAATGAAGAAAAATCGAGCAAGGAAAAAGAAATGACAAACTCAAAGTATATAACACGCTTGAAACGTTCAGAGGGCCAGTTGCGTGGGATTCAAAAGATGATAGAAGAAGATCGTGACTGCGCTGATATTGTGACGCAATTGACAGCAGTGAAATCGAGTGTTGAGCGCGTGATTGAGATGATGATTACGGAAAATCTCACCGCCTGCATCAACCAACCACTAGATGATCCCGAGGCTCAAAAGGAACGCCTAGAAAAGGCCATCCGATACTTGATTAAACGGAAATAAATTAATGTTTTGAGATGAAAGTTGCAAAGATCTCTACTATTAGGATAGTTTAATGTGAATCAAGCGAGGCTGGAAAAAGTCTTTAAAATAAAAGAACGCATACTATCAGGTGTTAAAAAACCTTGATAGTATGCGTTTTATTGTGGGGAGATTTATATTCTTCGAAAATCAAATTCAAACCACGTCAGATTCACCTTGCCGTACTCAAGTACAGCCTGCAGCTAGCTTCCTAGTTTGCACTTTGATTTTCATTGAGTATTACTTCATTTTCTCCTGAAATTGAGTTGTTGCTCAGTTTTTTTTGCTTATTTTACTTGACCGGGCCAAGCATTCATACCACCTTCTACGTTGATAACGGTGAGGCCTTGGGCGCTGAGAAATTGACAGGCAGATGCAGAACGTACTCCACCTTGACAGATAACATGGTATGCATGGTCAGGTTTGAGTTCTTTGTAGCCTTGCTCCAAGGTACTTAACGGAAGGTTTTTGGCACCTGGTACATGTCCTGCTTGGAATTCATGTATTTCACGTACATCGATAAGATTTAGATTTTCATGTTGGTATTTTTCATAAAAGTCAGCCATGCTGATACTAGTTTCCATATTCGACTCCTTCTGGTTTAGCCATTTTGTATAGTGAATAAGCGCCGTCAAGGTTTTGGACGGTAAATCCTGCTTGTTTGAGGATACGCTCTGCGATATAGCTGCGCAAACCACTGTGGCAGCTGACGATATAGGCTTGCTTCTTATCCAGTTCGTCCAAGCGTTCCCGTAGTTCGTTTAGGGGGATGTGGATGGTATCGACTTTGAGTCTACCGCTCTGGAATTCGCCACTTGTCCGTACATCTAGGAATTTCTTACCGGCGGCTAGTTCGTCTTCGAGCTGGTACCATTGAACGTTGTCGCTGAGACCTTCGATAAGGTTCAAGGCTGCGTAGCCCAGCATATTGACGGGATCCTTAGCAGAGCCAAATGGTGGCGCATAGGTGAACTCCAATTCTGGTAAGTCAAAGACGGTGAGATTCCCCTTGATAACAGTTGCAAGGATATCGATTCGCTTATCAACACCCTTCTTCCCAACTCCTTGGACACCGTAGATTTTTCCAGTGGTTGGGTCAAAGAGGAGTTTCAAGGTCATATCAGTAGCGCCTGGATAATAACCAGCGTGGTCTTTTCCACTGACATGAAGGGCTTTATATAGGATTTGGTTGGTACGAAGAGTACGCTCGCTGAGACCAGTCGAAGCAGCGGTCATATCAAAGGCACGAACGATAGCAGTGCCGATGCTGCCCTTGTTTATACGACCGAGTCCTGCGATGACGTCCGCGACTTGGCGTCCCTGACGATTGGCAGGAGAAGCGAGAGAGATGAGGGCATCTTGGCCTGTAATCTCTTGCTTGACGACGATGGCATCCCCGACTGCAAAGATATCTTTTTGACTGGTTTCGTAGTGTTCGTCGACTAAGATACCGCCACGTAGTCCCAGTTCAATCCCCGCAACTTTAGCTAGTTCATTTTCAGGTTCAACACCGACAGAAAGGATGGTGAGGTCAGAAGTGATCTTTTGACCGTTTTCGAGAACGATGACTTTTCCCTGGTCTTCAAATCGAGTTGCAGACTGAGAAGTGATAACGCGAACGCCGTTTTTAACCAATTCTGCTTGGACAAAGGCCGCCATTTCTTGATCTAATGGTGGTAAGACATGCGGTGCTTTCTCCACGATGGTGACTTGCAATCCCCGTTTCGCCAGATTTTCAGCCATTTCAAGCCCGATAAAGCCTGCACCGATGACGACAGCTTCTTTTGGATGATTGTCCAAGGCCACCATAATTTCATCGAGATCGGGAACATTGCGAAGCGTGTAGGCATTCTTAGCTTCTGCCAAACCTTCAATGGCAGGAACAAACGGTTTAGCTCCTGGAGAGAGGATCAGCTTGTCGTAGCTTTCTGTGAATTCCTGTCCATGGTGTCGCACCGTCACAGTGTGTTCTTCTGGCGAAATCTGGATGACCTCGTGAAATGGTCGCACATCGAGATTAAAGCGTGCCTTGAGACTTTCAGGAGTTTGAACCAATAAACTATCACGGTTTGCAATTTCTCCTGAAACATAGTAAGGAAGTCCACAGTTTGCAAAGGAAACAAAGGGACCTTTCTCAAAAATAATGATTTCAGCGTCTTCCATGAGACGTCTGAGGCGGGTTGCTGCTGACATTCCGCCTGCAACTCCTCCAACAATGATAATTTTCATTGACCTTCTCCTTTATGCTTCTAGATGACCTTGCCTGTCCAAGCGCTCATACCGCCTCGGACATTGATGACATCGTAGCCTTTTTTCTTAAGCTTTTTAGCGGCTAGTTTGCTTCGCACACCAGAATGACAAATGACATAGAGTGTTTCTTTTGTCGCAGGTGTATAAGAACCGATTTCGGTTAGAGGGACATTCTTGGCATTTTTGATATGACCTCTGTGAAATTCCGTAGGCGTCCGAACATCCAGTAGTTGAATCGGTTCCTTGAGTTTAGCTTCTAACTCGCTGGTAGAAATACTGTCGATTTTTGTAAATAAGTGAAACATAGGCACCTCCAAATATACCCTTATGGGGTATATTAAACCATGAAGTCAAGCTTTTGTCAAGCAAGTTGTTTTGACTTAGGAGGGAATTAGTTTCGAGAGTCTAGAAAGCAGGCTATTCTTGACCTTTCAAAGGCTTTTTGATATGATGGGCCCAAAGTAAGTGTGAGGTGATGAGATGGCTAGCGAATACCAGAAAATGATAGCAGGGGAGCCTTACCGTCCGTCGGACCCAGAGTTACGGGCCTTGGCGCAGGCTTCTTGCCAAAAACAGGCTGCCTTTAACAAGGAAGAAGATCCCTTGAAGGGAGCGGATATTATCAAGACTTGGTTTGGCTCAACTGGGCAAAATCTTTATATCAATCCACGCTTGGTGGTCGATTATGGAGTCAATATCTATCTAGGGGAAAATTTTTATTCTAATTGGAACTTGACCATGCTGGATGTTTGCCCGATTCGCATCGGGAACAACGCCATGCTTGGTCCCAACTGTCAGTTTTTAACTCCCCTCCATCCACTAGATCCGGATGAACGTAATTCAGGGGTCGAATACGGCAAGCCCATCACCATTGGAGATAATTTCTGGGCTGGAGGTGGCGTCATTGTCCTTCCTGGAGTGACACTGGGAAATAATGTCGTTGCTGGAGCAGGGGCCGTGATTACCAAGTCCTTTGGAGACAATGTTGTCCTAGGTGGGAATCCTGCGCGTGTTATCAAGGAAATTCCTGTAAAAGAAAATTAAAAAGAACAGCTAGGGCTGTTCTTTTTATAATCTTTATCTTAGTCTTATAGATTTTTCTTTTTTGGCTTTTTGGGTTAGAGTGACATCGCACTTGGGGATGTTGCTTTTAAAAACTATTAAATGCATTTTAGTACTCTCAAATTGTTTCTAGTAGCACTTTCAAAAGAATACTAAGCGAAACTAAATTTAAGGAAATTTTCAGAAAAGTTTTAGTTTTGTTTCAGGAATCTTCTGTAGACTGTCTAGCTATATCATACGAAGGAGAGGAAAAAGGTATGAAATCAAAAAAATGGACCCTACTCGCAACGAGTTTAACGGCAATGGTGCTGATGGTAGCATGTTCCCAGTCAACAACTAAATCCAATACCAATGCAACGACAAATAGTGCAACAACATCTGCAACAAAGACAAACCAATCATCCTATTTTACAGAGAAGGACAATGATACTTCTTATGATGAAAGCACAGCTTCTAAGATTGAGTTATCTGGCTCATCAGCAAACGTCTCTGGAGATGGGGTGACAGTCTCTGAATCAACAGTGACCATCACAAAATCTGGAACCTATGTGATTTCAGGTCAGTCTGACGGAGTGCAGATCAAGGTCGAGGCAGATAAGTCTGCAGATGTTCATCTAGTCCTAAAAGGCGCGACCATGACCAATACCAATGCAGCAATTTCTGCGACATCAGCTGGCCATGTCTACTTGACTCTAGCAGAGGGAACCACCAACAGTCTCTCTGACTCAAGCTCTAACAGCGACGAAAAAGCAGATGCAGCTCTCTTTTCTAAGGTAGATTTGACCATCAACGGGAAAGGAACTCTCAATGTAGATGGCAAGAAGAACAATGGTATCAAGGCCAATGACACCCTCCACATCACGGGTGGAACCTATAACATCACAGCAGTTGGCGATGCCTTTAATGTCAATGATGAACTCAACATCACTGGTACGACCATGACCATCGATGCCAAAGAGGATGGGGTCAAGGTGGACAATGATGACGATATGACTGTCGGCAATATGTATTTGGCTAACAATACCATAACAGTCACAGCAGGAGATGATGGAATTCACGCTTCTGGTAACCTAGTGATTGATAGCGGTACCTATACCGTTAAGAATTCAACAGAAGGGATAGAAGGAAAATCCATCACCATAAACGACGGCGATATCAATGTCTATGCGACAGATGATGGAGTCAATGCAGCAAATAAAAATGCCCAACAGAGTGAAATCTTCTTCACCATGAACGGTGGGAACCTGACAGTAGAAGTTGGTCAAGGGGATACAGATCCAATCGACTCAAACGGCAATATCACAGTTACAGGTGGAACCATTAAAATGATTGGCCAAACAGGTTTTGACTTTGATGGAACAGCGACCTACACAGGCGGTGATATCTATCTCAACGGCGAAAAACAAACGGAAATCGTCAACTCTATGCCTGGAGGCGGTGGACCAAATGGAGGCCCTCAAGGTAGCGGTCCAGCCCCTGGCGGACGAGGATAAACAAAAAAGGATAGCATTCTAAGAGCAATGTTATCCTTTTTGTATCGGTTATAGATTAGTAGTTTACGAGTGGTTTTATAATCCTAGATTTCAAAGGCTAAATTGTTCAGTCACCCGTTTTTGTTTACTTGAATTTTTTGAATTTTAAGAGGGTGTTGAGTAGTTTGCCCTTAAATGTTTTGTTTTGATAGGCAATCGTGAGGGAATTGAAAAATTCAACTGCTAGGTGTTCTTGGTGACCGAGTACCATCTCGCTTGGAGCTGCTCCTGGGAAAAAGACACCTAATTTGATGCGAAGTCTACCTTTTTTCATCTTGAACTAGTGCATGCCATACATCTTGATATCAAGGCTTGGATCGGACATGAGAGTAGCTGTATCACCTGCCATAGAAATTTTTGTATCAGCATCAGGAATGACTGGTTTTTCAGCATCTAGACTGATAAAGATTTTTTGATAAGTTAGTTGTCCGTACTCTCCAATCAACTTCATCACTTCCTGTCCGCCGTGTACCCCAGCAAATACAAAATATTCAGGGTGAATTTTAAAAGGAAGTGCTTGGTCACCATTTGAGAGAGTTGTTCTAGACTTGTTTGCTTGTTTTCAAAACGCTGCGTCAGAAGTGTCTCAAAGAGTTGCAATTCTCGGTCAATCAGTTGCTCTGCCAAGTCATACTTGTTTAGGTAGTGTGCATAAAAGGTCCCTCTGCTGATGAGGCACTCCCTTATAAGGAGAGTTGTGGTCAGCTTTTCAAATGGCATCTCAGCTAACATTCTTAAAAAAGTAGCTTCGATTCGTTGTTTGGTTTTGATGACACGGGCATCGGTCTTGTTTTCTTTCATAGAAATAGTATATCATAAGATTTATGCTCATTTTACCATAAAAGTATCTATTCATGTACAAGTGTAGGAGTTTTAGTCTGTTTAGAACAACTCCCAATTAGGTCTTGAAAATTTCTTAGTCTGTTTCATATAAAAATGAGTAAAATGAATTTCCATCGCCAAGGTCATTAGAGTTGCGATAGCAATGACGATGGTTGGATTGGCTGAGAAAAGTAGAGGAAGAATAGGCCTTTAAAAAGTGGACAGGAAAGACCATTTCAGAGTATCGCGAAGAGATTTAGAAACAGCTCTAAGAGCAATAGCTATCCATTATAAGCATCAGATAATAATATCTGGTTCTTTATTTTTTAAAGAATTTAGATTTTTCCCTTGACAAGTGAGTAATCACTCACTATAATAGTCTTATATTCAGTAAGTGAGTAATCACTCACCAAGGAGGAAGTAAATGAAAACATTACTACATTTACAAGATTTAGTAAAATCTTTTGACCATCAAATAGTTCTGAATCATGTCAGCTTTGAATTGCAGACAGGAGAAATTATAGGCTTAATTGGCCCGTCTGGTGCTGGTAAATCAACTATGATTAAGACTATGTTAGGAATGGAAAAGGCTGATGGAGGCGTAGCTTTAGTGTTAAACCGCACTATGCCTAATCGCCATATTTTAGGAGATATTGGTTATATGGCCCAGTCAGATGCTTTATATGAAGCCTTGTCAGGTCAAGAAAATCTGGAATTTTTTGGTCAGCTAAAGGGGCTTTCTAAAAAAGACCTAAAGGAGAAAATTGCTCATATAGCTCAAGTAGTCGATTTGACAGAGCATTTAAACAAGGCAGTATCTGGTTATTCTGGAGGGATGAAACGGCGTTTGTCGCTGGCTATCGCGCTTTTAGGAAATCCGCAACTCTTGATTTTGGACGAACCGACAGTTGGAATCGACCCTTCTCTCCGAAAGAAAATCTGGAAAGAATTATTCGCGCTTAGAGACAATGGGGTTGGGGTATTAGTTACCACCCATGTTATGGATGAGGCGGAGTTGACGGATAAGGTCGGCTTATTATTAGGCGGGAAAATCATTGCTTTTGATACACCGCAACACTTAAAAGAAAGTTATCAAGTTTCAAGTATTGAAGAAGTATTTTTGAAAGCAGAAGGAGAGTAAGATGAGAACCATTGCTATTGCTAAAAAAGTTATCAAAGAATTACTTCGTGACAAACGAACCTTGGCTATGATGTTTGTAGCGCCGGTATTTATTATGTGGCTGATGAACCTCATGTTTTCAGCTAGTACAACCGTGAATGTCAAGTTAGCGACACAAGATCTACCAACTGGTTTGGTAACGAAAATGGATGAGCTCGATCATGTGGACGTCGAGACTTATCAAGACTTAGATCAGGCTAAAAAAGCTCTAGCTGACGAGAAAGTAGATGCAGTCATATCGTATAAAGATGGTGAGTATCAGGTCGACTACGCAAATACGGATGCTTCTAAAACAACTATGACACGACAAGTGTTACGAACAAGTATCGTCAATGAAGGCACCGATCAGTTATTATCTCGTGTCAAACAGGCTCTTCCACAATTGAAATTAGATGCAAAGGCGCCTGAAATCAAAGAATCTTACCAATATGGAGATAAAAATACTGGATTCTTTGCACATATGATTCCAATTTTAATTGGCTTTGTGGTCTTTTTCTTTGTCTTTTTGATTTCTGGTATGGCACTTTTGAAAGAGCGCACAAGTGGAACCTTGGATCGCTTGTTAGCAACCCCAGTGAAACGTTCTGAAATCGTCTATGGCTATATGTTGTCTTACGGTATTATTGCGATTTTTCAAACGGCAGTTGTCGTCTTAGCAGCAATTTGGCTACTAGATGTAGAAGTTGTAGGAAATATTTTAAATGTTATAATAGTTAATGTGGTACTGGCTCTTGTAGCACTAGCTTTTGGAATTCTCTTGTCTACTCTAGCAAAATCAGAATTCCAAATGATGCAATTTATTCCTCTCGTGATTATGCCTCAACTCTTTTTCTCAGGGATTATTCCATTGTCATCCATGGGAGAATGGGCTCCAACTGTGGGGAAATTTTTGCCATTAACCTATTCTGGTGATGCAATAAGCCAGATTATTCTTTACGGACACAATCTTGGTGATATTTTGCCAAATCTTGGTGTTTTAATGGTTTTCTTGATCATTTTAACAATTCTTAATATTGTTGGATTGCGTCGTTATCGTAAAGTTTAAAAATCAACATAAATAATGCTAAAAAGGTGTGAAGATTAGATGGATAAGACTGTTTTTGAATCGTTTGAAGATTACTTAGAAGAAGCGAATTACCCTCAAGGAAAGAAAAAAATCATGCAGGCAGCAGTGGATCTCATATCAACCAGGAGTTACCATGGGACCTCAACTCTTCACATAGCTGAGCGTGCTGGACTAAGTCAGGCAACCTTGTTTAAGTATTTTAAGACGAAGGATGATTTACTGACGGCTATTTTACATCCTGTAGTCCCAGGCATTTTCGGTAGTTTTTTTGAGGAACTCTTAGCTCTTGAAACGACAGAAGAGAGGGTTCGTTATCTCGTCCACAATCGTATGAGCTATCTCAAAAAAAATCGTGCTTTGATGAAAATCATTCTGCAGGAGAGTTTTTCAAATAAAAAACTAAAAAATGAACAGATTTTTATCTGGAATGCTATTCAAGATAAACTTCGAGTGCTTCATAAGGAATTGCTAGCAGATCCACGTGTAAATCCAGAGTTAACGATTCCTCAAATGGTTCGTATTTGTGTTGGCCCGTTGTTGGCTTACTTCGCTCAGCTTTATATCGTTAGTGACAACGGAGAAATAAAGGAAGAAGACCTAGACTTATTAGAAAAACAGATTTTAGGTGGTTTGTGGAAATAAGGGAGTTCTAGAAGAACTAAGGTTTATTTACTTAACTTTCAAACAAGCTAAAAAAGACATGTTCTGCTTATTTCAGATTCATGTCTTTTTGTTATTGGATTTGATATGTGTTTATAAGTCCTCAATCATTTTGCCAAAACAGAAACCGACTTCTCCAGCGGTGCAACGATTTCTCAAGTGTATGGAAGAGGAGTTTTCTGGCTTGCTAAAGCCAACTCCTTGACACTTCGTCAGCTTTTGATACAATAGTACAAAATTACAGGAGGTGGGCTATGATTCAGAAACATGCGATTCCCATTTTAGAGTTTGACGACAATCCCCAAGCGGTCCTTATGCCAACGCATGAGGAGTTAGACTTGAAGTTGCCAAAGAAGTGTATCTATGCATTTTTGGAGGAGGAGATTGACCGCTACGCCCAGGAAGTAGGGGCGGATTGTGTTGGTGAGTTCGTTTCTGCCACCAAGACTTATCCAGTCTACGTCCTCAACTACAAGGGCGAGGAGATTTGTCTGGCCCAGGCGTCCGTGGGCTCTGCCCCAGCGGCCCAGTTTATGGATTGGTTGATTGGCTATGGTGTGGAGCAAATCATCTCTACTGGTACCTGTGGCGTCCTAGCCGATATAGAGGAGAATGCCTTTCTCATCCCTGTTCGGGCTCTGCGAGATGAGGGGACTAGCTACCATTATGTAGCACCTTCTCGTTATATGGAGATACAGATTGAGGCTATCTCTGCCATTGAGCAAGTCTTGGAACAAAAAGGCATTCCCTATGAGGAAGTTATGACCTGGACGACAGATGGTTTTTACCGAGAGACAGCTGAAAAGATTGCCTATCGCAAGGAAGAAGGCTGTGCTGTTGTGGAGATGGAGTGCTCTGCTCTTGCGGCAGTAGCTCAGTTACGTAGGGTTGTCTGGGGAGAATTGCTCTTTACCGCAGATTCCTTGGCAGATCTGGACAACTACGACAGTCGCGACTGGGGTTCTGAAGCTTTTGATAAGGCACTCGAACTCTGTCTTGCTATTATGCACCACATGTGAGTGCTCTTACTATTTTTATGGTACAATGTAGCTATGGTATTCAAATCTTTTTTGGAAAAAATAAAGACGACGCTGGTTCGATTATCGCCAGCTCGTCGCATCTTTTTAAGTTTTGCCTTAGTTATCTTCTTGGGCTCGCTCCTTTTAAGCCTCCCTTTGGTTCAAGCAACAACGTCACAAGCGACCTACTTTGACCATCTCTTTACGACAGTGTCCATGGTCTGTGTGACAGGGCTCTTTACCCAGCCGGTGGCCTCTACTTATAATATCTGGGGCCAGTTGATTTGCATGCTGTTGATCCAGATCGGTGGTTTGGGGCTTATGACCTTTATTGGAATCTTTTATATCCAAGGGAAACAAAAGCTCAGTCTTCGTAGCCGTGAGACTATTCAAGAAAGTTTTAGTTATGGGGAAACCCAGTCCTTAAAGGACTTCATCCGCTCGATCTTTTTGACGACTTTTCTGGTAGAAGGGCTTGGTGCCTTTCTACTGAGTTTCCGCTTCATTCCTGAATTTGGATGGGGGCGAGGGATTTTAACCTCTATCTTTTTGGCTATTTCAGCTTTCTGCAATGCTGGATTTGATAATTTTGGAAGTACGAGTTTGGCAGTCTTTCAGACGGACCCTTTGATCAATCTAGTGATTGCAGGATTGATTATAACGGGTGGCCTAGGATTTATGGTCTGGTTTGACCTAGCTACCCAGTTTGGGAAAAAGAAAAAACGCCGTCTTCGCTTTCATACTAAGCTGGTTCTCTTTTTAACAGCGGGAATTTTATTCTTTGGAACGGTATCAACCCTTTTGATTGAGTGGAACAATTCAGGGACGATTGGGAATCTCAGCGTCCCAGAGAAATTGCTGGTTAGCTTTTTCCAGACTGTCAGTATGAGGACAGCAGGTTTTGCCTCTATTGACTACACCCAGGCTCGACCGGTCACCTTGCTGATCTACATCTTGCAGATGTTTCTGGGTGGGGCACCTGGAGGGACGGCAGGGGGACTCAAGATTACGACCTTCTTTGTCTTATTAGCCTTCGCTCGTAGTGAACTATTGGGCTTGCCTCATGCCAATGTGACTCGGAGAACTATTGAACCTCGAACCGTGCAAAAATCTTTCAGTGTCTTTATTATCTTCTTGCTGACTTTCTTGCTGGGCTTGATTCTGCTGGGGATAACAGCAGAAGGAAATCCGCGCTTTATCTACCTCATGTTTGAGACCATTTCAGCCCTTGCGACAGTTGGAGTGACGGCGAATTTAACACCAGAGTTAGGCAAGTTAGCTCTCAGTATCGTTATGTTGTTGATGTTTATCGGTCGTATTGGCCCCTTGACACTACTGGTAAGTTTAGCAGAATACCAGCCAGACAAGAAAGATATGATTCACTATATGAAAGCAGATATCACCATTGGATAAGAAAGGAAAAACGATGTCAGATCGGACAATTGGAATTTTAGGTTTGGGAATTTTTGGGAGCAGTGTTTTGGCTGCTCTTGCCAAGCATCATATGAATATCATTGCTATTGATGACCACGAGGAGCGCATTAATCAATTTGAACCCGTGCTAGCGCGTGGGGTAGTTGGAGATATCACGGATGAAGAACTCCTTCTATCAGCGGGGATTGACACCTGCGATACCGTGGTTGTCGCAACGGGGGAAAATCTAGAATCCAGTGTTCTTGCAGTCATGCACTGTAAAAGTCTAGGAGTGCCGACCGTCATTGCCAAGGTAAAAAGTCACATGGCTAAAAATGTACTGGAGAAAATTGGTGCGGACTCGGTCATCTCACCGGAATTTGAAATGGGACGTTCGTTAGCGCAGAGAATTCTCTTCCATAACAGCGTAGATGTCTTTCAGTTGGACAAGAATGTTTCAATTGTCGAGATGAGAATCCCCCAATCTTGGGCGGGGAAAAGCCTTAGCCAGCTAGATTTACGTGGGCGATACAACCTCAATGTACTTGGATTTCGTGACTATGAAAATGCTCCTCTAGATGTTCAATTCGGTCCTGATGACCTTTTACGGTCAGGCGCCTATATCATGGCGGTGATTAATAACCAACATTTGGATACTCTAACAGAGCTGAGTGAGTAGGAGAGGAAGGGCTGTTTTCTTCCCCAATGATTAATGAATCAATATAAGTATTTTATAAGAGGGATTTAAGAAAAATTTTAACTTTTTCTTAATCCTTTTTAATTTTAGGAGATTATACTAGAGTCATCAAAAAAAGAAAACTCTAAGGAGAATCCTATGAAATTCAATCCAAATCAGAGATATACTCGTTGGTCAATTCGCCGTCTTAGTGTCGGTGTTGCTTCAGTTGTTGTGGCCAGTGGCTTCTTTGTCCTAGTCGGTCAACCAAGTTCTGCGCGTGCTGATGTCGTCAATCCGACTCCTGCCCAAGTCGTGCCAGACGCTGCTTCGGTGAGTGAAAAGAGCGACTTACCAGCAGAGGTTCTCAAAAAAGCAGTCGATGTAGCTCTTCCTTCAGAACAGTCTATTCCAACACCTAAAGCAAGTGAGGATACGACAAACTCTTCAGAAAAAGCGGACGCAACTGCTAAAGAGCCAGTAGTAGCACCAAAAGAAGAAATGCAAGCAAAGCCAGATTCTAAGAAACAAACAGAAGATGCAGTTAAACCTGTGAAAAGTCCTGCGTCTACAGTTTCTGGACAAGACCGTGAAGCCAGTGAAGCGAAATCAGCGACCACTCCAGCTGAAGTCCAAAAAGGAGTGGCCGACAACACCAAAGATACAGTAGATGTCCCAGCTTCTTATTTGGATAGAGCTAATTTCCCAGGTCCATTTACAGCTGGTGTCAACCAAGTTATTCCATACGAAGCCTTTGGTGGAGATGGTATGTTGACTCGCCTTATCTTGAAATCCTCTGATAAGGCTCCATGGTCAGACAACGGAACAGCTAAAAATCCCGCTCTCTCACCAGTAGAGAAATTGGGCAAAGGCCTTTACTTCTACGAAGTGGACTTGGCCGGCACCCAAGGCAAATCTGACCAAGAGCTGCTTGATCTTTTAAAACAAAACGGCACGCAAAGCTATAAAGCTACTATCAAGGTGTATGGCGCAAAAGACGGCAAACCTGACTTAACTAATCTGGTAGCGACTAAAAATTTGGATGTCAACTTGAATGGTTTAACCACCCCAGCTGAAGTACAAAAAGGTGTGGCTGACAACACCAAAGACACAGTAGATGTCCCAGCTAGCTACCTTGACAAAGCCAATTTCCCAGGACCATTCACAGCTGGTGTCAACCAAGTCATTCCATACGAATTCTTCGCTGGTGATGGCATGTTGACTCGCCTTATCTTGAAAGCCTCTGATAAGGCTCCATGGTCCGACAACGGAACAGCTAAAAATCCCGCTCTCCCACCAGTAGAGAAATTGGGCAAAGGCCTTTACTTCTACGAAGTAGATTTGGCTGGTACTCAAGGAAAATCAGATAAAGAGCTGCTTGACCTTTTGAAACAAAATGGTACACAAAGCTATAAAGCTACTATCAAGGTGTACGGTGCGAAAGACGGCAAGCCTGACTTAACTAATCTCGTAGCGACTAAAGATTTGACTGTTAATTTGAATGGTTTGACCACCCCAGCTGAAGTGCAAAAAGGTGTGGCTGACAACACCAAAGACACAGTAGATGTCCCAGCTAGCTACCTTGACAAAGCCAATTTCCCAGGTCCATTCACAGCTGGTGTCAACCAAGTTATTCCATACGAAGCTTTTGGTGGAGATGGCATGTTGACTCGCCTCTTGTTAAAAGCATCCGACAAAGCCCCATGGTCAGACAACGGAACAGCTAAAAATCCTGCCCTATTGCCACTTGAAGGCTTGGCTAAAGGCCAATATTTCTACGAAGTGGATTTGAATGGCAATACGGTTGGCAAAGATGGTCAGGCCTTGCTGGATCAACTTCGAGCTAACGGAACCCATACATACCTAGCTACTGTTAAAGTCTATGGCTCTAAAGATGGCAAACCTGATTTGACCAATCTGATTGCTACTCGTCAAGTAACGATTCAACTTCGTGGAAAAGAAATGGCGACAATACCATCTCAACAAGGTCAGATGAATACGAAGCCTTCTGAAACAGGCTCTACAGGTACGACTGAGGGTATGATGGGTACAAATCACCATATGTCAGATATGAAGGTCGACCAACCAGCTTCTAGCCCAATGGCTGATATGATGAAAAAAGATGATAAAGCGATGCTACCAAATACTGGGGAAGCTAAAACAGCTACAGCTGGCCTTGGTATCTTTGGTCTAGCCTTGGCAGGTCTTGTTGGACTTTTGGGTTTGACAAGCAAACGAGAAGATTAAGATTCAAATCACTTAAACATTAGAGAAAATAGTGTTATACTAAAGCAAGTATAACACTGTTTTTATCGAAGGAGTGTCAGATGAAAAAGACAATTTTGCTGGTTGATGATGAGATAGATATTCTAGATATTCAACAGCGCTATCTTATACAGGCAGGTTACGATGTTTTGGTCGCCCATGATGGTAAGGAGGGATTAGAACTTTTCAGAAAAAAATCTATCGACCTCATTATCACAGATATCATGATGCCCAATATGGACGGTTATGATTTTATCAGTGAAGTTCAGTATATCGCTCCAGATCAACCCTTCCTCTTTACAACTGCTAAGACAAGCGAACAGGATAAGATTTATGGATTAAGTTTGGGGGCAGATGATTTTATAGTCAAACCCTTTAGCCCACGCGAATTGGTTTTAAGAGTGAATAATATCTTGCGTCGCCTTAGCCGTGGAGGAGAGACAGAACAGATCGAGTTTGGTGACTTGGTAATCAACCATGTGACTCATGAGGTTCGCATTGGGGAGCAACCATTGGAATTGACAGTAAAATCCTTTGAACTTCTATGGGTATTAGCCAGCAATCCTGAGAGAGTCTTTTCAAAGACGGAACTTTACGAGAAGGTATGGCAAGAGGACTATGTGGATGATACCAATACACTCAATGTTCATATCCATGCTTTGAGGCAAGAGTTGACCAAGTATACAAATTCAAATGCTCCCGCTATCAAAACTGTCTGGGGTTTGGGCTATAAGATGGAAAAACCAAGAGGTAGAAAATGAAATTAAAAAACTATATTCTAGTGGGGTATCTAGTGTCGACTCTACTAACGATTTTGGTCGTTTTCTGGGCAGTCCAACGAATGTTGATCGAGAAAAGTGAAGTTTACTTTCTAGTTGGAATGACCTTGATTGCTAGTTTCATTGGAGCTGCAGTGAGCATCTTTCTTTTGTCGCCTGTGTTCTCTTCTCTGAAACATTTGAAAAAACAAGCTCAGGATATAGCAAGCAAGGATTTCAGCACAGAAATCGAAACCAAAGGCCCATTAGAATTTCAAGAGCTGGGCCAGGCTTTTAATGATATGTCTCACAATTTGCAAGCTACCTTTCAATCACTTGATGAGAGCGAGCAAGAAAAGAGAATGATGATTGCGCAGCTCTCTCACGATATTAAAACTCCCATTACCTCCATTCAGGTTACTGTGGAGGGAATTCTAGATGGAGTGATCAAGGAAGAGGAGCGGCTCCACTACTTAACCACGATTGGTCGGCAAACCGAGCGCTTAAACAAGCTGGTGGAGGAGTTGGATATTTTGACTCTGAACACTCAACCTCAAGTTACTACTGATGAAGAAGTCGAAGAGGTCTTTTTAGATCAGTTGCTGATTGAGTCAATGAGTGAATTTCAACTCCAGATTGAACAAGAGGAGCGGGATGTTTACATTCAAGTATCACCTGAGTCAGCGAAAATCAAGAGCCATTCTGACAAACTTTCTCGCATTCTAGTCAATTTGTTAAACAATGCCTTTAAATATTCAGAACCAGGAACCAGAATCGAGGTTCTTGCCCAATTAACAGAACAAGAGCTGACAATCAGTGTGAAAGACGAGGGCCAGGGGATTCTTCCTGAGGATTTGGAAAAGATCTTTAAGCGACTTTATCGTGTAGAAACTTCGCGCAATATGAAGACGGGTGGACATGGATTAGGACTTGCGATTGCACGCGAACTAGCCCATCAGCTTGGTGGCGAAATCACAGCAGAAAGTCAATATGGCTTAGGAAGCAAGTTTACATTCAGCCTCAATTTGAAATAAAGGCGTAAAATCCCTTTACAAATCTAGCTTTTCATGGTACAATAGCCTTTGTGTGAAATAGCAGCAGGAAAGCATGAAGCTCGTCAACAGGTGTCTTATGACAAGTAACCTTGGCTGTTTAGGCGAAGGGCATCTGCACGAATCAGGGCTTTCTAAGTGACTATTTCCACCGAAATATTATTTATATCAGGAGGACATACACATGTCACGTTATACAGGACCATCTTGGAAACAAGCTCGTCGCCTTGGCCTTTCACTTACAGGTACAGGTAAAGAATTGGCACGTCGTAACTACGTACCAGGACAACATGGACCAAACAACCGTTCTAAATTGTCAGAATACGGTTTGCAATTGGCTGAAAAACAAAAACTTCGTTTCACTTACGGTGTAGGTGAAAAACAATTCCGTAACTTGTTCGTACAAGCTACAAAAATCAAAGGCGGAATCCTAGGTTTCAACTTCATGCTTCTTTTGGAACGTCGTTTGGATAACGTTGTTTACCGTCTTGGTCTTGCGACTACTCGTCGTCAAGCTCGTCAATTCGTAAACCACGGTCACATCCTTGTTGACGGAAAACGCGTTGATATCCCATCATACCGCGTAACTCCAGGTCAAGTGATTTCAGTTCGTGAAAAATCATTGAAAGTTCCAGCTATTCTTGAAGCAGTAGAAGCAACTCTTGGACGTCCAGCATTCGTATCATTCGACGCTGAAAAATTGGAAGGTTCATTGACTCGCTTGCCAGAACGCGACGAAATCAACCCAGAAATCAACGAAGCACTTGTCGTTGAATTCTACAACAAGATGTTGTAATATTTTATTAAACAAGATAGGCTGTAAAGCCTTGAAACTAAGCACTTTAGGCCTCTATCCTAGAGTGCTTTTTTTGTTTTTACTACCCTTTTAGTTACCCATAACTAATTTTAGGTATAGTAATAGGGTAGCCCAAAAATGGGGCACCCTTATTATTATGTGACTATTAGTCCGTCTCGCTCCGTAAGGTGCGAGATAAATAAACCACCCGCTATTGAACTGCACCCCAAAAGTTAGATAGAAAAAATCTAACTTTTGGGGTGCAGTTCAATTCTACAGTGTTTTTTTATTCGTAATAAACAAGATAATTGCTGAAAATCCTTATTATCATGTACAGTTATCTTTTTCCCATTTTCAACTTCTAATTATTTCACTTTAAAAATAAGATTAAAGACAATCGCCAACACATAAAGCATTGCCGGCACTGTTAATGCTTTAACTTTAAACTTTTTTTGATAAATGCCGATTAAAGTAAAAAATAGAATAACACTTGCTACAACATATAACATACTCTTCTCTCAATCTATACAAACTGAATCAACTTAAAATTAACCACTTAAGCTATTGATATGAATAATTTAAATCGTCACATATTAGTTATATAATTATATATAAGAACATTAAGTTTAGCTAATATGATTAACTCATCTGATAAGTTGTTGCTCCTTACCCAAATGCCTTTCCTACTTTACCACCGTAATAGTTAGAAATACTAACTTGGTGAGCCAATGTGTTATAGTTGCCAACCCCAAAGATGCTATCTTCGCCTTTTTTAGTGGACTTAACAATAAACTGAACTACGTCTGATGATTTAGATTCATAAACTTCAATATCATCTACGTTTACATCATATCCATTTTGTTGGAATGATACTGCAAAGGACTTTATAGGGGCCTTATCTGCCATTTTTAAATGCTTCTCCATAGAAAAATCAATCTCTAAGATATTCGCTGTTTTACATTCTTTAATAACAACCTTAAAGGCCTCTTTCACTTCTTTTTCTATTTCAGGTTTTACTTTGTGACCAGGTATTTCAAGGGAAGAGAGGGCAGTGTTATAGTTTTTATCATCTGCAGGAGTCTCACCTACTTTTTCTGTGCTTTGTTCTTCGTTACTCTGAACAGATTGAGTTTGTTGTTTAGTTTCATTTTTGGTATTCATATATTTAGCATAAAATACTCCTGATACAGATCCAATAAGAATTACGCTAATAAAGAGCGCTGCTATTAAAAATAAGCTTTTAAATTTTGCCATGATTATTCCTCCTTTTTATTTTTTGGCGTATCAATTATGAAAAAAGTCAGCAAAGCAGGGGCAAGGAAACTTAACATTATAGAAAGAATAAATTCAACAATTGCCTTACCAAGTTCTTTAGTCGGTCCTGTAATAGAAATTCCTCCTTGCAATGTTAAAAAGAAATAGTCTTTATTAAACCAATATCCAGCAGATATAACTGCAAACAAAGCAAATCCAATCATCCACTTAAATAATAGTTCTACCTTAGAACTGTATTCCTCGTATTTCTTATCTTTTTTTGCTTTGATAAGAGCTTGCTTACGTTCCTCTTCCTCTCTATTCTTCTTGGCTTCTTTCCTAAAATACTCTTGTTTTATAAGTTCAACACGTTCTTCAGGAGGCAGTCCCTCATATTTATCTTTTTTAGGAGGGTTCTTTCTATAATCTTCAAAAATATCATAATCCATGGTTTTTTACTTTCTTTTTATAATCCTTAACTTCTCATAATCTTCCGACTACGATGCTCACTATTGAGAATAACCCACCAATGAATACAATAGGCATGATGATTGCAAGTCCAGCTAGAATAGGTAGGAGACTAATAATGCCATTAACAATCCACATTATAATCGAATAAATAGGAATGATGATCCCCGCTCCCAATATGAGAGTTACAGGGATAAGGAATAGAAAGACACTTCCAAAAATACCAATCAATCTAAAAGCACGGCTATACACATTGTTTTCGCCTTCTAATCCAGATAAGAAATACACTGAAGAAAATAAACCTGTTAAACAACCAAAAATCAATACAAAGTAGTTGACTTTCATGCCTAATTTCACTTTTAATGGCTTTGTTAAATCATTGACAAAAGAAATGATAGGAGTGCCTATTACTTGTCATAAAAAAATGTAAAATCCTAACTGTAAACCATTTATGATCGGATGTAACAATAGTGACTTTGTATAATCGATTAAAAATAAATAAATATTATTTGCCATTTAAATTTAGCTCCTTGTTATTCATATATTTTATTTTACATAATTTCTGGTTTTCTAGCAAATTATTTTTCCCTCTAGCAAACTATATAATTATTTTGGATAAGGGGGCTTTGTTTTAGAAATATGAGCTTAGATTTAAATCCTTATTACTCTAAGTAATTTTAAGAAATTTAAGCATGCGTAATAGTATTCGTCCTTCTTCCTTGTTGTAAAAATAAAAGCTAACTTTGTAGGAACTACATTTTCTCTGGAATGATTAAATTATAGATGTACTTGGCATGATCATTGTTTCGAAACATTCGTAGGTAGTCCTTCTTATCTCTCAGATAATTGGCGCTCATACTTAACCTTTTGTTCCATTTTTGCCATTTTGATATTTTTAATGTATTTCATGAAGCTCTAGCCTCTCAAGATTGCAAATACAGTATTGAAATTTGTGTTAATAAACAGTAAAAATCGTCTTCTAAATCCACAAATTATAGATCTATAATAGTGTATATTAGAAATAATTTCTTTTTTTATTCTCATAAGCTTAACTATTGACAAGTAATTAATGTGATGATACAATGATAGTGAACGGTATTTCTTTACAGAAAGTTTTGTTTAAAATTACGATTTTTTAAAGAATGATTTATGCATAGCCCATTATAAGATAATGGGGAGGAGTGGAGTTTTTAGCTTCAAAAAATCAACATCTATTTAGATGTTGATTTTTTTATTTTTTAGTAATAGATGTTATCCAATCTACCTCAGGTTTCATTAGAAGTCTAGCATTTTTATACGCCATATCTAAGGTAAAAATTGTATTTACACTATATCTCCCATTAATACTTTCAACTGCCAAAGACATTAATTCATCATCAATAGTCACTGGTAAAAGATAGGTTACTTTTCCTCGATAATATTGAGGAACAACAATACGATAATTTCTTTTACATTTGGTAATTGTTAAGTCAAGCGCATTATTTAAAAGAGCATGTATATAAGATTTACCTTTAGCTTGCAAAGATTCACTAAATCTTGAGAAATTATCATCTAAAATATGATCTAAATTTTTGACTAATTCTCTATTTGGATCAAAATATAAATCCGCAGGGTTACTAAAATAGTGTGGAACTTTTGGAGTAATTGAAAACTCAGCTAAAAAATCCCAATCAGATACTTTACGGAATCCGTATAAATGCCAATGATACTCATCACTACTATCAAAAGTATTAAATAGACAAATGATATCCTCACCATTTTCTGTTAATAAACCTGTATTGAAACAAGCATATTTTTCATCATCATTAATAACAACGTATTCATTTCCCAGTTCAAAAGCTCTATTAAAAGTATGTACTAAATAACTATACAAAATGTTATTGTGCTTATCAGAATTAGCTGAAGTCCAATTTTCTTCTTCAGCTAGTTCTGATAGCTCTTGAAGTTTTGAATTTAAACTATCTTGTCTACCTAAAAAAGCAAATTTCCAAATTATTTCATCAGTTTCTTTATTTATTAAATAATCACTAAGTTCTTTCATTACAACCATTTACCTTTCTATTTTATTTTATTATATCATACATCTAAAAAAACTTTCTAATAATATAGCAATCAACTCTTTAGTCCTATAAATATTTTCATTATACTTTTTATTGTGGAAAATCATCTGATTATTTCAAACAACACAAAAACGCTCTAGTCATATTGTCTAGAGCGTTTTTTATATATCCGAACATCTAATTTATTTCACAAAAAATGTAGTCAAAAATGTAGTCATTCGGTTGATTTTTATTGCAATACATTGAAATTTAAAAATTCCAGAATTGCGTTAAATCAAGGTTTTTTCGTTTCTACTGAAACGTAATGACCCACTATTTAACCTCTGTAAACACTACGTGTTTGCGAAGTTTTGGTGAGTATTTCTTCAATTGAAGACGGTCTGGAGTGTTACGTTTGTTTTTAGAAGTAAGGTACAAGCGTTCACCAGATTCTTTGTGTTCAAGTGTGATATTTACGCGCATGGTATCTCCCTTCTATTATTCAGCTGATGCAGCTTTAGCGATTTTACGTCCTTTGTAGTATCCTTTAAGTGATACACGGTGAGAACGTGAGTAATCTCCAGTAGTTTCGTCAAAGTTTACAGCTGGAGCTGTTACTTTGTAGTGTGTACGACGTTTGTTTTTCTTCGCTTTTGAAGTGCGACGTGCAGGTACTGCCATTTTGATTTCTCCTTTAGGTATTTAAATTCGATTCAATCTAGTGATTTTCATCAACCATACTAGGATAACACATTTTTTTTGTAAAGTAAAGTTACTTGACAAAAAAAGATGAAAAAATTAGAAGTCATTCAATCAAATTAATCGAAATTTTCTGAAAATTCAAGAATTTTCTTCTGTTCATTGCCTTTAAAATGTGCTATAATAGTAAAAACTGAAATGGGAGGGATAAGATGACTGAATTAGATAAACGTCACCGCAGTAGCATTTATGACAGCATGGTTAAATCACCAAACCGTGCCATGCTTCGTGCGACTGGTATGACAGATAAGGACTTTGAAACACCGATTGTGGGAGTGATTTCGACCTGGGCGGAAAATACACCATGTAATATCCACTTGCATGATTTTGGGAAATTGGCCAAAGAAGGTGTCAAATCTGCAGGTGCTTGGCCTGTTCAGTTTGGAACTATCACGGTAGCAGACGGGATTGCTATGGGAACGCCTGGTATGCGTTTCTCTCTAACATCTCGTGACATCATCGCGGACTCCATCGAGGCGGCTATGGGTGGTCACAACGTCGATGCCTTTGTCGCTATCGGTGGCTGTGACAAGAACATGCCTGGTTCTATGATTGCCATTGCCAATATGGATATCCCAGCTATTTTCGCCTATGGTGGAACCATTGCACCGGGAAATCTTGATGGAAAAGACATCGATTTGGTTTCTGTCTTTGAGGGAATCGGAAAATGGAACCACGGTGATATGACAGCTGAGGACGTGAAACGTCTCGAATGTAATGCCTGCCCTGGCCCTGGTGGCTGTGGTGGTATGTATACAGCTAATACCATGGCGACTGCTATCGAAGTTCTCGGTATGAGTTTGCCAGGATCATCCTCTCACCCAGCTGAATCAGCCGACAAGAAAGAAGACATCGAAGCAGCAGGACGTGCTGTTGTTAAGATGCTTGAGCTTGGTCTCAAACCATCAGATATCTTGACTCGTGAAGCCTTTGAAGATGCCATCACTGTAACTATGGCTCTCGGTGGTTCTACAAATGCTACTCTTCACTTGCTTGCCATTGCCCATGCGGCTAATGTTGACTTGTCACTTGAGGACTTCAATACGATCCAAGAACGTGTGCCTCACTTGGCCGACTTGAAACCATCTGGTCAGTATGTCTTCCAAGATCTCTACGAAGTCGGTGGTGTGCCTGCTGTTATGAAGTACCTGTTGGCAAATGGTTTCCTTCACGGGGACCGCATTACATGTACTGGTAAGACTGTCGCTGAAAACTTGACCGACTTTGCAGAACTCACACCAGGTCAAAAAGTCATTATGCCACTGGAAAATCCAAAACGTGCAGACGGACCACTTATTATCTTGAACGGGAACCTTGCCCCTGATGGCGCGGTTGCTAAAGTATCAGGTGTTAAAGTGCGTCGTCACGTTGGACCAGCTAAGGTCTTTGACTCAGAAGAAGATGCTATCCAGGCTGTTCTGACAGATGAAATCGTTGATGGCGATGTTGTCGTTGTCCGTTTCGTTGGACCTAAGGGTGGTCCTGGTATGCCTGAGATGCTGTCACTTTCATCCATGATCGTTGGTAAAGGTCAAGGAGACAAGGTTGCCCTCTTGACGGATGGCCGTTTCTCAGGTGGTACTTATGGTCTGGTTGTTGGACATATCGCCCCTGAAGCTCAGGATGGTGGACCGATTGCTTACCTTCGTACAGGTGATATCGTTACGGTTGACCAAGATACCAAAGAAATTTCTATGGCCGTATCCGAAGAAGAACTTGAAAAACGCAAGGCAGAAACAACCTTGCCACCACTTTACAGCCGTGGTGTCCTCGGTAAATATGCCCATATCGTATCATCTGCTTCACGCGGGGCCGTGACAGACTTCTGGAATACGGACAAGTCAGGTAAAAAATAAACTCAAAAAGCAAGCCATTTCGGCTTGCTTCTTTTCATCTTCAAAAGTGATTTGCCTGCTTAACGAGGCGGTAGCCCAAGGGCAATGCGGCCGTAGCGACTAATTCGTGTGATCTTCCAGGCAGGCGACCAGGTCACTTCAACCTTGACATCTTCGATACCCTCGATTTGTTTCAGACCTGCGACGATTTCGATAGGCAGGCTTTCGGCGCAATCACAGGCAGTATCAGTGAAGGTCATGACAGTCTTGCAGAGACCCGTTTCATCCAGATTGATTTCATAAATCAGCCCTAGATTATACACATCCAATTCCACATCTGTATCAAAAACCTTCTCTAGTTTTTCGATAATTTGGTCTTGTAAGGCCAAAGCGCGGTCATTGATTTTGATATCGTCTCTCATAACAGTCCCTCCACGTGATAAATATCCTCTATTTTCTCATAATTCTGACAATTTGGCAAGTTTTTGATGAATTTTCTGAAAAGACTCTCTTGAGATTTTTTCCTCTCACTGTTTTAATCCTTCTATTTATGGTAAAATAAGACTATTAAGTTTAAAGAGGATTCCCTATGAAATTACAAAAACCAAAAGGAACGCAGGATATCTTGCCTGCTGAATCTGCCAAGTGGCAGTACGTTGAGGGCTTTGCCCGTGAGATTTTCAAGCGCTATAACTATGCAGAAGTGCGTACGCCTATTTTTGAGCATTACGAGGTCATCAGTCGCTCTGTCGGAGATACAACGGATATCGTAACCAAGGAAATGTACGATTTTTATGACAAGGGTGACCGCCATATCACTCTTCGTCCAGAAGGAACTGCGCCCGTTGTCCGTTCCTATGTGGAAAATAAACTCTTTGCTCCTGAAGTGCAAAAGCCAAGTAAGTTCTATTACATGGGACCTATGTTTCGTTATGAGCGTCCGCAAGCAGGTCGTTTGCGCCAGTTCCACCAGATCGGTGTTGAGTGTTTTGGCTCTAGCAATCCAGCTACCGATGTGGAAACCATCGCTATGGCAGCTCATTTCTTGAAAGAAATCGGTATCCAAGGTGTCAAACTACACCTCAACACTCTTGGAAATCCTGAGAGCCGTGCGGCTTACCGTCAAGCCTTGATTGATTATTTGACACCGCTCAAGGAGACCTTGTCTAAGGACAGCCAACGTCGTTTGGAGGAAAATCCTCTTCGTGTCTTGGACTCTAAGGAAAAAGAAGACAAGGTGGCAGTAGAGAATGCTCCGTCTATCTTGGACTTCCTTGATGAAGAAAGTCAAGCTCATTTTGATGCTGTCCGTCAGATGTTGGAAAATCTTGGAGTAGATTACATCATTGATACCAATATGGTGCGTGGTCTGGACTACTACAACCACACGATTTTCGAGTTTATCACTGAAATCGAGGGCAATGACTTGACAGTCTGTGCAGGAGGTCGCTACGATGGCTTGGTTTCCTACTTTGGTGGTCCTGAGACTGCTGGATTTGGTTTTGGACTTGGTGTAGAGCGTCTGCTCCTCATCCTTGAAAAACAAGGTGTGGCCCTTCCTATCGAGAACGCTCTAGATGTCTATATCGCAGTCTTGGGTGAAGACGCAAATGTCAAGGCTTTGGAGTTGGTACAGGCTCTTCGCCAACAAGGATTCAAAGCAGAGCGTGATTACCTCAACCGTAAACTCAAAGCTCAGTTCAAGTCAGCCGATGTCTTTGCGGCTAAGACCCTCATCACCCTAGGAGAGAGTGAAGTCGAAAGCGGACAAGTGACGGTTAAGAACAACCAAACACGAGAAGAAGTGGAAGTTACGCTCGATACAATCAGCCAAAACTTCTCAGAAATCTTTGAAAAATTAGGATTTTAATGACAGACAAACTGGTCAGGATCTTATTCCTGACCTTTTTCTTTTGCAAAATGACAAAAATCATAAACTTTTTGACAAATATTATTGTCAAAAAGAAAAAGATGTGTTACAATATAAGCAAGTTAAGAGTAAAGGAGAAAGGAATGCTTAAAAATCGTTTAAAAGAGCTTCGGGCTCGCGATGGTCTCAATCAGACCGAACTTGCCAAGCTAGCAGGGGTCTCCAGGCAGACTATCAGTCTGCTAGAGAGGGATGAATATACCCCATCAGTTGTGATCGCCCTGAAGATTTCACAGATATTCAATGAACCAGTCGAGTCGGTATTTCGTATAGAGGAGGATGAGGAATGAAACACAAACATAAATGGATTGGAATTGGAGCAGGGGTTTTAGGTTTCTTTCTGGGAATGCTTAGTCTCGCTCTAAGAGGACTATTCAATCAGATTCAAATCGAACAAGTTTTATATACTTCTTTCGGTCTTATTGCAATTGTTGGAGTAATATCTCTCGCTTTAGCTGTGTACTACCTTCGAAAGGGTCGTGAAGCTTACGTGATTTACCAAACAGTAGAAGAGGAAGAAGCTAATGAAAAGGCATATGTGAGTGCTTATCGCTTCTTGGACTATGGAACAGTTGCTTCGAACATTTTGATGATTGCGATGCTTTGCTGTTTAGTAATTGTCACTTCTCCAGTAATTGAGAATGTTTATCTTTTCATCTTTTCACTTGTTTTAATGTCCTTTTCTTTTGCTGTTGCAAATTATTGTGTGCGAACAATTTTTCTCATTCGCCAGTATAAACTATCTATTTTCTCGACTCCAAAAGAAGTTTTGTCTTTTCTAAACAGTTATGATGAGGGAGAGAAGCAGGCAGAAATGGAGAATGCTTATTTGACTCTGTTTAAATTGAATCAAATCATACTACCTGCGCTTTACATTTTACTATTTGTACTATCAACCATCCTGCAAGAAACCCAGCTGGTTGCCTTGCTTATCCTAATTGTAATCCATCTTTATATCAATATTGACCAGCTACGCAAAACAAAACGTTACTTTAAGTAAAAGGAGTTCCTATGATTCGTGTTGAAAATGTAAGCAAAAGTTTTGGAGGCAAGAAAGCTCTGAATCATATTTCTTTTGAGATTCAAGAGGGTGAAATTTTTGGCTTCCTAGGGCCTTCAGGTTCAGGTAAAACAACTATGATCAATGTTCTGACGGGGCAGTTAGCTGCAGATCAGGGTGAGACCGTTCTTCTAGGAAAGTCCTCTCGAAATTTGACTTCAAATGATTTGGAACAAATCGGGATTGTTAGTGATAGCAGTGGTTTTTATGAAAAGATGAGCCTCTATAAAAATCTGCTCATTTATGCAAAATTATATGGTCTTAAAACTTCTAGAGTAGATACAGTGCTTGATCAAGTTGGGTTATCAGATGCCAAAAACCTTATCGCAGAAAAACTATCCACAGGTATGAAACAGCGAATGTTCTTGGCTCGTGCTCTTCTAAATGCCCCTAAAATCCTCTTTCTAGATGAGCCAACAAGTGGTCTTGATCCTACCACCTCAAAATCAATTCATGCTCTCTTACAAGAACTGAAGCAGGCTGGGACAACGATCTTCTTAACAACTCACGATATGAATGAAGCAACCTTGCTTTGCGATCGACTCTCTCTTTTAAATAAGGGAAACTTGATTGAGTATGGCAGTCCACAAGAGATTATCCAGAAATACCATGAGGATAAAAAGGTTCGTTTACGCTATCAAGATGGGCGCGAGCAAGTGATTCCTTTTGAAGAATTGCCTCATTTGAATACGACAAATCTAATAGCTGTTCATTCTTGTGAACCGACTTTAGAAGAAATCTTTATTAGATTGACAGGAGAAAAGTTAGATGTTTAGAAAATTAAATGCCCTTCTTTGGTTAAGGTTACAAGTTCTTATTAGTAATTCAACGTTACTAGCGACATTATTGATGCCCTTTGGTATTGCTATCCTGTATAATGAATTCTTAAACAAGAGTGGAGAATTGAGTATGTTTCTCCTCTCTATGAGTTTGACGATGGTCTTGAGTATGGGAAGTGGTTATATGGTATCGATTATGATGGCTGAGGATAAGGAAAAACGTAATCTTAAATCACTCATACTAAGTGGTGTGACAGCAACAGAGTATACTATGAGTATGATGGCTCTTCCTCTTCTCGTGATGCTTCTTTCTATGGTTGTTCTACCTCTATATCTTAAAGTTGATTTGACAAACTACTTTCTTACCTATGGCCTCTATCTGATTCTAGCGACCATCAGTATAATCTTTCTTAATCTTCTTATCGGTGCAGTATCAGATACCCAGTCTAAGGCGCAAGTGTATAGTATTTTTCCTATGCTGACCGTCTCTTTCTTGCCCGTTCTTGCCATTCAAAACGAAACTGCGCAAAAACTGTTGGACTATTCTTTCATTGGTCCTTTGGTAAGTCTGTTAAAAGAAGGTGGCGGAGAGTTATCTTTGAGAAGTCTTGCTCTTTTGCTAGCATGGATCCTTTTGCTAGGACTAACTAGTCTCTTTGTATTGAAAAATAGTTATAAAGGAAAGTAGGAGGCCTATATGAACTTACTTAAAAATCTTGGCTGGTTTTTTCTAGCCTTTCTATCTTTTTCGTTTATCTATGGTACCGTTCAGAGCGGGGCTGTAGAAGCTTTGAAACTAGGGGCTTCACCATATGCTGTTACCTTGCTCTATGTGGCCTTGGCTGGAGTTTATGTGTACGGCATTTACAAATGGTATCAGACAGAAAAGGTTAGCATCCAGACGACGGTTTTTAATCGTTATATTTGGTTGCCAACTCTGGTTTTGCTAGTGGCGATTACAGCCCAGTTCCTTTTGCCAGATGATCCGTCGGTCAATCAACAAATCGTATCACAACTGACAGTTGCTCAGCCTGTCTTTGGTTTCTTTATGGTAGTGGTCTTTGCTCCTCTGACGGAAGAACTCGTCTTTAGAGGGATGTTGGCGCGCTATCTCTTTCCTAAGCAGAACAACGGCAAACAGACAGCTTTATTTCTCCTCGTATCAAGTGTACTTTTTGCCTTGATTCATTTTCCAGGGACTTTGCAACAGTTTTTAGTTTATGCTAGTCTGGGATTGAGTTTGGGACTGGCTTATGTGAGCCGAAAAGGTCTTCTTTACAGCATTTCTTTACACGCTTTGAATAATTTAATCGGCTTTTTGATGATACTCATGCTATAATAGAGTCAGGAGGTCACATGAAACGAGTAATTTTATTAGCAGTGATACAGGCGGTCGTTCTCTTCTTTATCATCGGGGCACTTGCCTATGCCTTTAAAGGCGACTTCTTTTACAACTATCTAGCAGTTGTCTTTGCGCCTATTGCAGGTGTCTTGCGTTTTGCTTCGGCTTATGCGACGGAAATTGTTCTACCTAAAAAGGCAGCTGAGATTGCTGAAAAGCGTAAAAAAGGTTAAGAATCATAATCAGAGAATCCGATGACGTTTTCATCGGATTTTTTATCTGTTTGTTTTGATTCCTAAAGTCAATCAAACTTTTCTGCTGATTTTCATGAAGAGCCTGCGCTTTTATGGTAAAATAGTAACAGAATAAAAGAGGAGAGAAACAATGAAACGTAGTATGTATGCTGGTCGTGTTCGTGAGGAACACATCGGACAAGAAATCACCTTGAAAGGATGGGTTGCCCGTCGTCGTGACCTTGGCGGATTGATCTTTATCGATCTTCGTGACCGTGAAGGAATCATGCAGTTGGTCATCAACCCCGAGAAGGTCTCAGCTGAAGTCATGGCAACAGCTGAAAGCCTTCGTAGTGAGTTTGTCATTGAGGTGACTGGTCAAGTCGTTGCGCGTGAGCAAGCCAATGATAAGTTGCCAACTGGTGCAGTTGAGTTGGACGTGACAGCTTTGACGGTGCTTAATACAGCCAAAACAACACCTTTTGAGATTAAAGATGGTATTGAGGCCAATGACGATACGCGTTTGCGTTACCGTTACCTTGACCTTCGTCGTCCAGAGATGTTAGAAAATCTCAAACTTCGTGCTAAAGTGACCCACTCTATCCGTAACTACTTGGATGAGCTGGAATTTATCGATGTGGAGACGCCATTCCTTTCGAAGTCAACGCCAGAAGGGGCGCGTGACTATTTGGTGCCATCTCGTGTCAATAAAGGGCATTTCTACGCTCTTCCTCAAAGTCCACAGATTACCAAGCAACTTTTGATGAATGCTGGTTTTGATCGTTACTACCAAATCGTCAAATGTTTCCGTGACGAGGACTTGCGTGGTGACCGCCAGCCTGAGTTTACCCAGGTCGACTTGGAAACGTCTTTCCTTACGGAGCAAGAAATCCAAGATATCACAGAAGGCTTGATTGCGCGCGTGATGAAAGAAACCAAAGGCATCGAAGTAACGCTTCCATTTCCTCGTATGAAATACGACGATGCGATGGCTCTTTATGGTTCTGATAAACCTGATACTCGTTTTGACATGTTGCTTCAGGACTTGACAGAAGTGGTTAGAGGTGTTGATTTCAAAGTCTTTTCAGAAGCACCTGCTGTTAAAGCCATTGTAGTTAAAGGAGCTGCGGACAACTACTCACGTAAAGACATCGACAAGATGACTGAAATAGCCAAACAGTACGGTGCCAAAGGTCTTGCTTGGGTCAAGGTAGTTGATGGAGAATTAAATGGACCGGTTGCCAAGTTCTTAACTGGGATTCAAGCAGACTTGACTGTAGCACTTGCTCTTGAAGACAAGGATTTGGTTCTCTTTGTGGCGGATACGCTTGAAGTGGCAAATGCAACCCTTGGTGCCCTTCGTGGCCGTATTGCCAAAGAGCTTGGCTTGATTGATAACGATAAGTTCAACTTCCTCTGGGTGGTTGATTGGCCAATGTTTGAATGGTCTGAAGAAGAAGGTCGTTACATGAGTGCCCACCATCCGTTTACCCTTCCACAGGAAGAGACAGCTCACGAATTAGAAGGTGATTTGGCTAAGGTTCGTGCCATTGCTTACGATATCGTCTTGAACGGTTATGAGCTGGGTGGTGGTAGTCTTCGTATCAACCAAAAAGAACTCCAAGAACGCATGTTCAAGGCTCTTGGTTTCTCAGCGGAAGAAGCCAATGATCAGTTTGGTTTCCTTCTTGAGGCTATGGACTATGGTTTCCCACCTCATGGTGGTTTGGCGATCGGTCTTGACCGTTTTGTCATGTTGCTTGCAGGAGAAGAAAATATCCGTGAAGTCATTGCCTTTCCTAAGAACAATAAGGCAACTGACCCAATGACACAAGCTCCTTCAACAGTCGCTCTCAAACAACTAGAGGAACTCAGCTTACAAGTAGAAGAAGATGAAACAAGCAAAACAAATTAAGCGGTGGCGCTATTATCTGCGCCGCTTTGCTTATCAGATAAAAATCTTACGAGTTTTACAAAGTATCTCTCGGGAAAAATATGATGAGAAAATCTCGGCTTCTCTGGTCTATGGATTTTTGTCAGCAGTAGCAGTCAATTTCTTTTTTCAACCAGGACACGTTTACTCCAGTGGTGCGACGGGTCTGGCACAGATTATCTCTGCCTTGAGTCATCACTGGTTTGGTTTTTATATTCCGATATCGTTAACCTTTTATGCTATCAATTTTCCGTTGATGATTTTGGCTTGGTATCAGATTGGGCATAAGTTTACGGTCTTTACCTTTATCACGGTATCCATGAGTTCTCTCTTTATCCAGCTTGTACCAGTTGTGACCTTGACAGAGGATCCCATTATCAACGCCCTTTTTGGGGGTGTTGTCATGGGCTTGGGGATTGGTTTTGCGCTCCGTAACAATATTTCTAGCGGAGGTACAGATATCGTCAGTCTCACCATTCGAAAGAAAACGGGTAAGAATGTCGGCAGTATTTCTTTCTTGGTAAATGGGATGATTATGCTGATAGCAGGTTTGACCTTTGGTTGGAAATACGCCCTCTACTCCATGATTACCATTTTTGTATCGAGCCGTGTGACAGATGCAGTCTTTACCAAGCAAAAACGCATGCAGGCCATGATTGTGACCAATAATCCTGACAAGGTAATCGCAAAAATCCATAAAAAATTGCACCGCGGAGCAACCATGATCCACGATGCAGAAGGAACCTATAATCATGAGAGAAAAGCAGTCTTGATTACGGTTATCACGCGAGCAGAGTTTAATGATTTTAAACACATCATGAAACAGGTCGATCCGACAGCCTTTGTCTCTGTATCCGAAAATGTCCACATCCTAGGACGATTCGTAGAAACAGACAATTAGACATGAAAAACCAGCTCTGTGTACTGACCCCAAAAAGTTAGACAAATAATTTAAGCGAAGGATTTAGTTCTGTATTGCACAGGGCTAAGTCCTTTTGACTTGACCTTAATTCGTTTGTTGTTGTAGTAATCAATATAGTCCACAATAGCTTGTTCCAATTGCTTAAGCGACTGAAACACCTTCTCATAACCATAAAACATTTCCGATTTCAAAATGCCAAAGAAAGACTCCATCATACCGTTGTCTGGGCTGTTACCTTTACGTGACATAGATGTTTGGATTCCCTTACTCTACTCTCTAAAAACCTGTGATAAGAATCGTGTTGGCATTGCCATCCTTGATCACTATGGAGACTCGTATTCTCATAGTATTTCTCTGTAAAGGCCTGCTCCAGCATAGCTTTCACTTGTTCTAAATTAGGAGAACAAGAAAGATTACAGGCGATAATTTCGCTATTAAAGCCATTTAAAACTGGCGATAAATACAATTTCTGTGTGCTATTTGGAATGGCAAACTCTGTCACATCCGTATAGCACTTTTCCATTGGCCTTGATGCTTCAAACTGACGTTGAATCAGATTCTCTGCTTTCTTGCCAATCTCTCCTTGGTAGGAAGAATACTTTCGTTTACGGCGAATTCGAGCATTTAAACCAAGGATTTTCATCAGACGTTGAACTTTCTTATGATTCACTACAAAACCACGATTTCTTAGTTCAAGAGTAATTCTCCGATAGCCATAATTTTCTTTATGGTCATTATAAATGGCCTGAATTTCGATTTTAAGCTCTTTATCTTTGTCAAGCCCATCTAGTTGCTTCAACTGATAGTGGTAAGTTGAGCAAGGTAAACGAGCCGCTTCAAGAAGTAAATCTAGTCGAAATCCTCCTGAAACCATTTCTCTAACTGTCTCTGCCTTTCTCGCTCTAGGGCTTCGTCCCTTTCCTCTAACTCTTTTAACTTTTTTAGGTAGGCCACCTCAGTCCGTAAGCGTTCATTTTCCTCCTGGAGTCGTTCTAATTCTGTCATTTCTTCCCAAGTTTTCTTCCGTTTACGTCCCATTTTAGGTACTCTCCCTCTTGTTTTCTCAACAATAGTATACTCGTTTTTCTTGTATTGTGCTAGCCAATTTGAAAGCATTCCTTGGTTTGGGAGGGCATAATCAAGACTAACACTTCTTTGCGAACGTTCTTCCAATAGAACTTTCTCAACCATTTCTTGTTTTAATTCAGGAGAATAGTAACGATCAATCAATTTAATCATGGATCTAAGATTAGAATTGTTTATCCCAAATTTATTTGAAAGCTTCTCTAAGCTATATCCTTGTTTTATAAGTTCATAGATCTGAACTTTATCTTCATAACTCAATTTCATAATAAAAACACCCCAAAAGTTAGATTTTTTCTGTCTAACTTTTGGGGTGCAGTTTACTGGGGCTGGTCTTTATTTTTCGATAATTTTGTGCCCAATCAACTGGCGGTAACAAATTTGTTTATTGTTTTTGGCATCGTTGATTATCTGGAGAATGGTTTCAAAGGAAACACGTCCAAGTTCCAAGCTATTGATATCCACATAGGCTGCCAAGTTCAGTTTAGGGTTGACCGAGTCAAAGCTGAGGACAGGGACATCCAGTTGGTGTTTTGCGATGTAATCACAGACCCCTGCAGCAAGAAGGCTATCAATAGTAATAATAGCATCAATATTTGGATCATGTTCGAAGAGAAGTTTACTAAAGCGATAACCATTATCTTCAAGAAATTCGGTCGCAAAGTAGGTCAGATTTGGATCAATAGGAAGTTGGTATTGTTTAAGAGCTAACTCATAACCCATTAGACGATCTTGTGTTACGAAAAGTTTTTTGGTTCCTCCGATAAAAGCAATTCGCTTGCATCCTTTTTTGATGAAATATTCTGTCGCATCAAAACCAGCCTGGACATTGTCATTATCAACAAGCGGAATGAAGGGAGATAGAGATTTACCTAAGATAAGGAAAGGAAATTGCTCATCTGCTACTAGCTTAACCAAAGGATCCTCTTCTTGGGCATAGAGGAAAATCAAACCATCTACACGCTTACCATAGACCATCTGGGAAATAGCCTTGAGCCGCTCTTTTGCATCTTTCCCCGTTGCAATCTGAATAGCATAGTGGTTCTCAGATGCCACTTGGGCGATCCCTCGTAGGACAGATGGGAAGAAAGGATTTTGGTAAAAGGCATCCGAGTCGTCAGGAAGCACCAGGCCGATAACCTGAGTATAGCTACTTACCAAGCTGCGAGCATTGAGATTGGGATGGTAGTTGAGCTCCTTCATAGCCTTGCGAACTCGTTTTTTGGTTTCATCACTAATCGTTGATTTATTTTGAATGACGCGGGTAACAGTTGAAGGTGAGACACCTGCTGCTTTGGCCACATCTTTAATCGTAACGGGCATAAAAATCTCCTATTTATGATAATCTGGATCACGGAAATGTGTCTTGTAAAAAATAGTGACCAGATACAGAACAAAAAGAATGTTTTGTACAGTGATAAGGGTTGTCATATTTTGGCCAAAAAGTCCCAAAATAAGCGTAATCAGAGTGGGTAATCCTAAACAGTTCAAGATAAAATGGTAGCACTCTTTAAAAGTTCTAAATGAAAAGAGGCGTGATTTTTTGGTGATATAAAGGAGAAAGCTAGCTCCAAGAGAGACAATGAAGAAATTCAATCCAAAGAGGAAGCTTGCACCAAGGACGAGAAAGAGACTAATATAGACTCTGTTTTGTTGATACCAGTCTTTAGAAATGGCCTGGGTAAGATCTTCCTTACTCTGGAAACTCTCCGTTTGAATCGCGTGGTAGCGAATACGAGTCAGCTCCTTACTTTCCTTGCTGATGACGAGTTCTTCCGTATCAAAATGAAGTTGCAAGTCCTTTGGAAATTCCTTGCTTTGGCTTGGACCAATTAAAAGAGAAGGCTGATGATTCTTCGTACCGGAGTAGTTCAGCTTTCCATCAACGATTTGTGTATTCTCTGACAAATCCATGATGGCTTCATCTGTCAGCGGTGTATAAACATTATCGATAAAGGTATCCAGTGGATACGTTTCCTGTGAGCTGTTTTGAATGGCAATCGGAACCATAGACAAGCTGATGAGGAAAATGCTCGTAAAGAGAAGCTGAAACCAATTGAGGCCGAAACGTTTTGATAGGGGCTTACGAAATCCCCAGATACTAGAGAAATACGAGAATGGATATGGAAGCATAGGCATCTTTCTAAAAGTGTTTTCTATATGAGTATTATTATATAGAGAAATGTGTTTTATTTCAAGTCTAGGAGACAAAATGCTTGTCGCAAGGATATTATTTACAGTAACATCGCTAATACTCAATGAAAATCAAAGAGCAAACTAGGAAGCTAGCCGCAGGTTGCTCAAAGCACAGCTTTGAGGTTGGAGATAAAGCTGACGTGGTTTGAAGAGTTTTTCGAAGAGTATAAAATGAAAAAGGGTGGCGGGGATAGATTATCCCTTGTCGCCACCACTTGTAAGTCCTGAAACAAAGTTCTTTTGTAGGAAGAAGAAGAGAATACAGATTGGAAGGGCGATGAGGATAGCACCTGCTGAGAAGTAGGCAATCTTCATGTTTTTCACATTGCTAACGAAGGTTTGGAGACCTACGGCAACAGTAAAGTATTCTTTCTCACGAAGTAAGAAACTAGAGAGGATGTAATCCCCGAAAGGTCCCATGAAGGCCCAGAGGGCTTGTACAGCCACCATTGGGCGAACGAGTGGAAGGACAATTTGCCAGAAGCGACGGAAGTGTCCTGCACCATCCAGTTTCGCAGATTCGTCAAGAGACATTGGCACGGTATCAAAGTAACCTTTCATGAGCCAAGCATTCATCGGAATACCTCCACCGACGTAGAGGAAGATAAGGAACCAGCTATGGTTAAGAGCGTTCAACATAAGTGCCATAACAAAGAAGGCAGTCAAGGCGGCCATGGTTGGTACCATTTGGATGATTAAGAAGAAGACCAAACTTTGCTTACGAGCCAAGAAGTTGTAACGGCTGTAGGCATAACCAGCAAGTACGATGATACTTGTTTGAACAACCATGGTAATCAAGGCGATAATCAAGGTATTGAGGTACCAAGTACCGTATAAGGTTTCAGTAAAGAGTCCTTTAAAGTTATCAAAATTGAAGTCGATGTTAGTATCTAGTTTAAAGGCTGCGACGTTACCTGCCTTGAAAGCTGACATGATGGTAATCAAAAGTGGGTAGATGATCACGATTGATAGGCCAATCAAGTAGAGGTAAGTGAGGGTTTGAGTCAGTCTACGTTTGAGTTTGATTGAGTTATTCATCTTAGACGTCCTCCATATCAAATGCGTGTAGTTTCTTGAATGCGATCATAGAGATAGAGATGACAATGATTGAGATAATCAAGGTAACAGCTGCCGCCATAGAGTATTGAGGAGATGTACCTGTTGTCAAACGGTAAATCCATGAAATCAAGATATCAGTTGAACCGGCTCCGCCTCCGACAGTACCAGGACCTCCACCATTGAAGAGATACATGATAGAGAAGTTATTAAAGTTGAAGGTGTATTGGCTGATCAATGTTGGAGCTGCAACAGCCAAAATCATTGGGAAAGTGATGTTGCGGAATTTTTGCCAAGCATTAGCACCATCGATGTAAGCCGCTTCGTAGAGGTCGTTAGGAATAGACTGTAAGATACCCAAGGTCAAAACGTAGATGTATGGGAAACCTAGCCAACCTTGCATCATAATCAAGGCAATCTTAGTCCAAGTTGGGTCTGTTTTCCAAGGGATAAGAGCTCCATCTAGGAAAGGAAGAACCTTAGACAAAAGAGGCAAGACTTGTGTGTTGATAGCACCAACACTATCATTAAACATATTTGAGAATGTCAAGATAGTGATGAAGGCTGGAACTGCCCAAGGAAGAAGGAAAATAACACCGAAGATACGTTTTCCTTTGATAAATGGTTGATTGGCAACGATTGCTGTAAAGATACCAATGACAATCTGCAAGGTAGAAGCAGCCAAGGCCCAAATAATGGTCCAAGAAAGAACGGAACCAAAGGCTGAACGGAAGGTACTCAAGCTCCAGATATTTGTGAAGTTTGTCAAACCAACCCAGTCCAATAATTTGTTTGGTGGCAAGTGTTGGAAGTCATAGTTGGTAAAGGCAATCATCAAGGTTACGATAACCGGAAAGATAATCGCAAAGGTCATCGCTACATACGATGGGATAATCAAAAGGTATGGGAATCCATTCTCATAAATACCTTTAATCATATCCTTAAAGGTACGAGCTACAGGAATACCGTTGTTGATACGTTTAGCAGTCGTATGTGCGTCCTTGATATTAAAGATATAAAAGAGTAAGTAAACGACAACAAAGATAGAATGGAAAGCACCACGAATCAGCATGAAAAGTGAATTATCACGACCGGGCTTTTCACCAAGTGTGATCAGATTGCTCAATTCAGGGCTTGCAAGTGTTAGAAAATACAGAACAAATAAAACGGTAACACCAAGGAAAATAAATCCTTTAGCTTTTTGTTTGTTATAAATTTGTCCTAAACCAGGAATGATTGACAGCAAGGCCGCTTTGCGAGGCTGTTGTTTTTCCATGATTACTCCTTTCATAGGATGCGAGATAAAACTCGGATTCAATCGTAAGATACGTGCGTATGATAATAGGCGTATCTATAAATTCAAAGGGGGATTTTGCTTCCACCCCCCTTGAACAAATCAATTATTCACCAAATTTTTGTTTGATTGTGTCCTTAATCAATGTTACAGCATCGTTAGCAGCTGTTTTCGCATCTTTCGTACCACTTACAGCTTCAAAGAGCATTGTTTTAGCTGGGTCCCAAACAGCTGACATTTGAGAGATGTTTGGCATTGGTTGAGCGTTTTTGAACTGTTCAATCACGGCTGTTGTCAACTCATCTTTTTTGCCTTCAGCATAAGTACGAGCTTCAGTATTAGCTGGGATTTCGTTTGTAGTGTCGTAGAACGCTTTTTGTTGTTCAGTTGATACAAGGAAGTCCACAAATTTTTGAGCGCCTTCAAGGTTCTTAGTGCTTGCTGGGATAACCCAAGCTTTACCACCACCAAATGTTTCATAGTTTTTACTGTTTGGAAGAGTTGGGATAGTCGTAACACCGTAGTTTACTTTAGCATCTTTGAATGCTTGAGCTTTCCAAGGGCCATCGATGATAGCAGCAGTTTTACCTTCTTGGAATTGAGTTTGGATTAAGTTTGGAGCTCCTTCAGTATCTTGCATACCTTTAGGCCATTTTTCGTACCAAGATTTAGCATATTCGATACCTTTGATTGCTCCGTCGTTTGCAAGACCGATGTCTTTAGGATCTTTACCGTTTTGGCCAAATACATAACCGCCATTACCAGCAAGAAGTCCGTATGCGTAGTAGAAGTTTGTCCAGTCAGCTAGGAAGGCAGTTGTTTTGCCATCTTCACCAGCGAAAGCGTATTTGCTGTCTTTAGCAAGGTTTTCCAAATCAGCAAATGTTTTAGGAGCTTCTTTAAGCAAATCTTTGTTATAGTACAAAACGAGTGATTCGATGACAGCTGGAGCACCATAGACTTTACCACCAACCGTTACAAGTGATTTTGTTTTATCGTCTGTCTTTGCACCGTCGCTAAGAGTAACTTCTGAAAGTTGTCCATCAGTACCAAGGCTACCTACACGGTCGTATGGAGCCATCATAACATCAGGAGCTTTACCAGATTGGTTGTCAAGTGAAAGGTTATCAAGACCACCCATTTGGTCTCCTGTTTTGATAGTAACTTTTACGCCAGATTCTTTTTCATAAGCTTTTGCAGCAGATTCAGCGAAGGCTTTATATTGGTCTTCAACGTAGAAAGTAAGTTCTTTTGCTTCTGAAGAGCTAGTATCAGCTGCTTTGTCAGCAGTTTTGCTTCCGCAAGCTACCAAGAGCAAGCTAGCGAGAGTAGCAGTTCCGAGCACAGCAGCGCTCTTCATGAATTTAGATGACATAGTGTATTCCTCCTAAAGAATAACAGTTATAATTTATTCGGGAAACGCAAACGTTTTCCTTTATGAGCTTAGTATAGCACAAATAGAAAACGGTTGCAAGGTTTTTTTGAAAAAATTTTAAAAAATTTTTAAGGTTTGGAAGTGGAGATGATTGCCTTTAATAGGAAGAAAACATCCTAAACGTTGATTTTCTTATTTTGTGAAAACCAAGGGAAACGATTGCGTTAATTTAGCCCGATTTTCAGAAAATATAGGAGATGTTCGGAATGAATTATCTTAAATCAGAAAATCTTTAAAAATTTTTTCGTTCATTTCATAAAATATCAGTGGGAATAAGTTTTGGTTAGATAAAAATAATTCAAAAAAATTTTTAAAAACGCTTGCATTTGTGTTTAAAATACGCTATACTTAACTTAACGCAAACGTTTGCGCTTTAATTGCGCAACGTTTTATAACAAACACATGAGGTGCTATTATGAAAAAACGTCAAAGTGGTGTGTTGATGCACATCTCTTCTCTACCAGGAGCATACGGGATTGGATCATTTGGTCAGACTGCCTATGATTTCGTTGATTTCTTGGTTCGTACCAAGCAACGTTACTGGCAAATCCTCCCTCTTGGGACAACAAGCTATGGAGATTCTCCATACCAATCATTCTCAGCCTTTGCTGGAAATACGCATTTTATCGACCTTGATATCTTGGTAGAGCAAGGCTTGCTCGAAGCTAGTGACCTTGAAGGTGTTGACTTTGGTAGCGATGCATCTGAAGTTGACTATGCGAAGATTTATTACGCACGTCGTCCGCTTTTAGAAAAAGCAGTTAAACGCTTCTTGGAAGTGGGTGATGTCAAAGATTTTGAGAAGTTTGCTCAAGACAACCAATCATGGCTCGAACTCTTCGCAGAGTATATGGCTATCAAAGAGCATTTTGACAATCTTGCTTGGACAGAATGGCCAGATGCAGATGCTCGTGCGCGTAAAGCTTCAGCACTTGAAAGCTACCGTGAGAAATTGGCAGACAAGTTGGTTTATCACCGTGTGACTCAATACTTCTTCTTCCAACAATGGTTGAAATTAAAGGCCTACGCTAACGATAACCACATCGAGATCGTTGGAGATATGCCAATCTATGTTGCGGAAGATTCAAGCGACATGTGGGCAAATCCACATCTCTTCAAGACAGATGCCACTGGTAAAGCAACCTGCATCGCAGGATGCCCACCAGATGAGTTTTCTGTCACCGGTCAGCTTTGGGGGAACCCAATCTATGACTGGGAAGCAATGGACAAAGACGGTTATAAATGGTGGATTGAACGCTTGCGCGAAAGCTTCAAAATCTACGATATCGTTCGTATCGACCACTTCCGCGGTTTCGAATCTTACTGGGAAATTCCTGCTGGTTCCGATACAGCAGCACCTGGTAAATGGGTGAAAGGTCCAGGTTACAAACTCTTCGCAGCTGTTAAGGAAGAGCTTGGTGAGCTGAACATCATCGCAGAAGACCTTGGTTTCATGACAGATGAGGTTATCGAGTTGCGCGAACGTACTGGCTTCCCAGGGATGAAGATTCTTCAATTTGCCTTCAACCCAGAAGACGAAAGTATAGATAGTCCACACTTGGCACCTGCCAACTCTGTTATGTACACAGGAACACACGATAACAATACAGTCCTTGGTTGGTACCGTAATGAGATCGACGATCCAACTCGTGAATACATGGCTCGTTACACCAACCGTAAAGAGTACGAAACAGTGCCACACGCAATGCTTCGCACAGTATTTTCATCAGTTAGCTTCATGGCTATTGCAACCATGCAAGACTTGCTAGAACTGGATGAGTCAGCTCGTATGAACTACCCATCTACTCTTGGCGGAAACTGGTCATGGCGTATGACAGCTGATCAACTCACACCAGCTGTTGAAGAAACTTTGCTTGACTTGACTACAATTTATCGCCGAATCAATGAAAATTTGGTAGAATTAAAGAAATAAGACAATATCAGGAGACACAAAAATGTTACCATTAAACGAATTTGTACAAAAGCGTTACAATAAAACCATTGCAGACTGTAGCAATGAAGAGCTTTACCTTGCTCTTCTCAACTACAGCAAGCTTGCTAGCAGTCAAAAACCAGTCAATACTGGTAAGAAAAAAGTTTACTACATCTCAGCTGAGTTCTTGATTGGTAAACTCTTGTCAAACAACTTGATTAACCTCGGCCTTTACGACGATGTGAAAAAAGAACTCGCAGCCGCAGGTAAAGAGTTGATTGAAATCGAAGAAGTAGAATTGGAGCCATCACTTGGTAACGGTGGTTTGGGACGTTTGGCTGCCTGCTTTATTGACTCAATCGCTACACTCGGTTTGAATGGTGACGGTGTTGGATTGAACTATCACTTTGGTCTTTTCCAACAAGTTCTTAAAAACAACCAACAAGAAACGATTCCTAATGCTTGGTTGACAGAGCAAAACTGGTTGGTACGCTCAAGCCGTAGCTACCAAGTGCCATTTGCACACTTCACATTGACATCTACTCTTTACGATATCGATGTACCTGGTTACAAGACAGCTACTAAAAACCGCTTGCGTTTGTTTGACTTGGATTCAGTTGATTCTTCTATCATCGAAGATGGTATCAACTTTGACAAGACAGATATCGCTCGCAACTTGACTCTCTTCCTTTACCCAGACGATAGCGACAAGCAAGGTGAATTGCTCCGTATCTTCCAACAATACTTCATGGTTTCAAACGGTGCGCAATTGATCATCGATGAAGCAATCGAAAAAGGAAGCAACTTGCATGACCTTGCAGACTACGCAGTTGTACAAATCAATGATACTCACCCATCAATGGTGATTCCTGAATTGATCCGCCTCTTGACTGCGCGTGGTATCGAACTTGACGAAGCAATCTCTATCGTTCGTAGCATGACTGCCTACACTAACCATACAATCCTTGCTGAAGCCCTTGAAAAATGGCCTCTTGAATTCTTGGAAGAAGTGGTTCCTCACTTGGTACCAATCATCAAAGAATTGGATCGTCGTGTGAAAGCAGAATACAAAGATCCAGCTGTTCAAATCATTGATGAAAACGACCGTGTTCACATGGCTCACATGGATATCCACTATGGATACAGCGTAAACGGGGTGGCAGCTCTTCACACTGAGATCTTGAAGAATTCTGAGTTGAAAGCTTTCTACGACATCTACCCAGAAAAATTCAACAATAAAACAAACGGTATTACATTCCGTCGTTGGCTCATGCATGCTAACCCAAGACTATCTCACTACTTGGATGAGATTATTGGCCGTGGTTGGCACCATGAAGCGGATGAGCTTGAAAAACTCTTGTCATACGAAGACAAGGCTGCTGTTAAAGAAAAATTGGAAAGCATCAAGGCTCACAACAAACGTAAATTGGCTCGTCACTTGAAAGATCACCAAGGTGTGGAAATCAATACAAACTCTATCTTTGATATCCAAATCAAACGTCTTCACGAGTACAAACGCCAACAAATGAACGCTTTGTATGTCATCCACAAATACCTTGATATCAAGGCTGGCAACATCCCTGCTCGTCCAATCACAGTCTTCTTTGGTGGTAAAGCAGCTCCTGCCTACACAATCGCCCAAGACATCATCCACTTGATCCTTTGCTTGTCAGAAGTGATTGCAAATGATCCAGAAGTAGCTCCACACTTGCAAGTGGTTATGGTTGAAAACTACAACGTTACTGCTGCAAGCTTCCTCATCCCAGCATGTGATATCTCAGAACAAATCTCACTTGCTTCTAAAGAAGCTTCAGGTACTGGTAACATGAAATTCATGTTGAACGGAGCTTTGACTCTTGGTACTATGGACGGAGCTAACGTGGAAATTGCTGAGTTGGTTGGAGACGAAAACATCTACATCTTCGGTGAAGATTCAGAAACTGTTATCGACCTTTACGCAAAAGCAGCTTACAAATCAAGCGAATTCTACGCTCGTAAAGCTATCAAACCATTGGTTGACTTCATCGTGAGCGATGCTGTTCTTGCAGTAGGTAAGAAAGAACGCTTGGAACGTCTTTACAATGAATTGATCAACAAAGACTGGTTCATGACTCTCCTTGACTTGGAAGACTACATTAAAGTCAAAGAGCAAATGCTTGCTGATTACGAAGATCGCGACGCATGGTTGGATAAAGTCATCGTTAACATTGCCAAAGCAGGATTCTTCTCATCTGACCGTACAATCGCTCAGTACAACGAAGATATCTGGCACTTGAACTAAGATACAAAATTTATACTAATCACTTTGTAAAAAAAGCGAATTTCAATTGAAATTCGCTTTTTTGAATGATGTGGATTTTAGCCAATCTTGTAAGTAAAAGAAGAGAAATCATAGACGTATTGAAGGTTTAACACTCTCTTTCAACCGCATGCTTCTTCTTAGTTGATCACCTCATATAGCTTGTATCCGCTTACACGAAGTGTTATAATATGATTGCAGGAAAGAAGGTGTTTTTATGTGGAAAAAATATTTTTCAAAATATAAATGGACTGATTTATTTTGGATTCTTTTTGTAATTTGGTCATGCCTTTATATGGGTAATAGTAGTTCCTTTCCACTGACTCATCAAGAAATCTCTTTTCATGGATGTTGTTATGGGGCATCACTTGCCTCATTTCACTTGCTATTTATTGATAAATTTGTTATTTCGAATCGAAAATAAATGGAGAGGTTAAAATTTTTTCCACTTTTCGGATAGACAGTTGAAAAATCGCGATTTAAACCCGCACCTCAAAAAGAGGTGCGGGTTTTTGTCTTATCTGAAAGATTTGTTTACCGTACTTTCCCAACTAGAATCTCTGCTTCAATGGTAATCTCTGTCAGTTGGCTCCAGTCAATCTTGGTATGGTCAACGTGAAAGAGTAAGGGCGTCATGGCAAGCAGGGCTTGGCGTTGTTCAGCCGAGATAGGTTTTGTTAAGGAAGCAATCTGACTAGATTGGATTCTGAAATGTTCCTGGAAATGTTCCTTAATATCTTGGTTGGAATAATCCTTCTTTGTCAGCTGGTCCTGCACCATTTGACGGATTTCTTTGAGGTGATTTTCAGTTGGGATGACCTTGACCAAAATACCGTCTTTGGATAAAACGCGACGGAATTCCCCATAGTTGGCAGGCGAGAAGATATCAAGCAGGATATCCATGCTGGCGTCTTTTATAGGAAGACGAGCCAGGTCGCCGACAAACCAATTGACTGCCCAGTTGACTTCGCTTTTGGCAGCGATTTGAACGGAATCTTTTGAAATATCAAAGGCATAAAAGGTTTTGTCAGGGTGACTTTCTTGGAGTTTTCGAGAGTAGAAACCTTCGCCACAACCAATATCCAAGATTGTTGTGGCAGTTTTTGAGCTTGTAAGCAAGTCAGATACAGCATCTAAAATAGCTTGATAAAAGCCGGCTTCTAGGATTTGTTGGCGGTTTTGAAAGTTTTCCTTGTCGTAGTTGGCAGATTGCTTGATTTGCGGAGCCAAGTTGACATAGCCAAATTTTGCCAAGTCAAAAGAATGGCGATTGCTACACTTGAGACTAGTTTCGATCAAGGTCAGATTTTCTTGGCAGATAGGGCAGGAAAAGGCAGTCGCAGTAGCAAAACGTTGAAGTTTTGGTTTGAGGTTTGTATTCATAGTTTTAGTCTAGCAAAAAAAGGACTGGATGGCAAATGCCTCCAGTCTGCTTTTTTAGTATGTAAGAACAAAGTATTTCTTCTTTCCGCGGCGAATAACAGTTAGTTCGTTCTCTAACTTATCTGCGTCACTCAAGACATAGTCAAGGTCTTGGATACGATCGCCGTTGACGTAGATGGCTCCATTTTGAACATCTTCACGGGCTTGGCGTTTTGAGTTAACCACACCAGATGAGACGAGGAGTTCTACGATATTGTGGTTTTCATCTGCTTGAACTTGGTAGTTTGGCACTCCACGAAGTCCTTGTTTGAGTTCTTTGACAGAAAGGTTTTTGATGTTTCCTGCAAAGAGTTGCTCAGTGATGTTAAGGGCTTCTTTGTAGGCTTCTTCTCCATGAACAAGAGTCACGACTTCACGAGCTAAGACTTTTTGAGCCAAGCGTTCATGTGGCGCCGCTTCAAACTGTTTGCGGATGTCTTCAATCTCGTCCAGTGATAAGAAGGTAAAAATCTTCAAGAAGCGAACAGCGTCAGCATCCATGACGTTCATCCAGAATTGGTACATTTCGTATGGAGAAGTCTTTTCAGGGTTGAGCCAAACAGCGTTTCCTTCAGATTTACCAAATTTCTTACCAGTTGCGTCTGTGATGAGTGGAACAGTAATCACGTGACCAGTCTTATCAGCCTTACGACGAAGCAATTCGGTACCTGCGGTCATATTTCCCCACTGGTCAGAACCACCGATTTGTAGCGTTACGTTGTGCTCTTGGTTAAGGACGTAGAAGTCATACCCTTGCATGATTTGGTAGGCAAACTCAGTGTAAGAAATCCCTGTTTCAATCCGTTTCTTCACAGACTCCTTGCTCATCATGTAGTTGACAGTGAAGTATTTTCCGACATCACGGAGGAAGTCAATGAAGCTGATGCCGCCAAACCAGTCGTAGTTGTTGACCATGACAGCTTTATTTTCCCCATTTTCAAAGTCAAGAAAACGAGAAAGTTGTCCTTGGATAGACTTGACCCAGCCCTCTACTGTGTCTTTTGTTTGGAGACTACGCTCAGCATCTTTGAAGGACGGATCTCCGATGAGACCTGTAGCACCGCCAACGAGCGCATAAGGTTTGTGACCTGCTAGTTGCAAACGACGACTGGTCAAGATTGCGACAAGGTGGCCTAGGTGAAGGCTGTCAGCAGTTGGATCGTAGCCAGTATAATAAGAAACTTGACCTTCTTCTAGGGCTTTGCGCAAAGCTTCTTCATCAGTCGTTTGAAAAATCAAACCACGCTCTTTTAGCTCATCAAAAATGTGCATGTGTCTTTTCTCCTTTATAAAATATTGTTTCTACCTATTGTATCACAAACTCGGACAATAGCCTAGTAGAATAGGGAAGAAAGTGGCTATTTTATTGAAAGTTTCCCTTTTATGGTATAATAGAGAAAGCGAGGACATTCATGAAAGAAAGAATTAATGAATTAAAAACAAAAATGCTGCATTTTTTCCAGCAGCTAACTGCTAAATGGAAACAAAGACAAGCAGATAAGAAAATCGATAAAAAGGGGACCTCTTCTGATAAAGTTAGAAGGGCAGGATCTAATTTTGCTAAGGTTTTGAGTGGGTTTAAAATAGTCTTTAACACTCTCTTTATCCTAGGTTTTATCGGTGGACTGTTTGGTGCTGGGGTGGCTATGGGTTATGGAGTTGCCCTATTTGACAAGGCCCAAGTCCCTCAAGCAGAAGAGTTGGTCAAGCAAGTGAAGGATATTGCCTCTATCTCAGAAATCACTTATTCTGACGGCAGTACCATTGCCTCGATCGAGGGCGATTTGTTGCGCACTTCAGTCGCTTCAGATGCTATCTCAGACAACCTTAAGAAGGCTATCATTGCGACAGAGGACGAGAATTTCAACGAGCACAAGGGAGTCGTGCCTAAGGCCGTTATTCGTGCGACCTTGGGAACTTTTGTCGGTCTGGGGTCATCCAGTGGTGGTTCGACCTTGACTCAGCAGGTTATCAAGCAGCAAGTGGTGGGGGATGCTCCCACTCTAGCTCGTAAGGCTAAAGAAATCATTGATGCTCTAGCTTTAGAGCGAGCTATGGGTAAGGATGAGATTTTAACAACCTACCTTAACATTGCTCCTTTTGGCCGCAATCATAAAGGCCAAAATATTGCAGGTGCCCAACAGGCTGCAGAAGGGATCTTTGGGGTTAAGGCTTCGGATTTAACGGTCCCTCAAGCAGCCTTTATCGCAGGTTTGCCACAGAGCCCAATTAGTTACTCTCCTTATGAATCTGACGGTAGTATGAAGAGCGAGGAGGATTTGGCTCTGGGGGTCAAACGGGCTAGAGATGTTCTCTATAATATGTACCGGACAGGGGCTCTAAGTCAGGAAGATTACGATAAGTACAAAGATTATGACTTTAAGAAAGACTTCTTACCATCTGGTAGTGTCAGTGGTACTTCGCGTGACTATCTCTACTTCGCAACCTTGGCAGAAGCTACTGATCGGATGTATGACTATCTGATTCAGAGAGATAATGTTTCTGTACAAGAGCAAAAGAATGAATCCATCCAGAAAGCTTATCGTGATTTAGCGACTAAGGAAATTGAAAATGGTGGGTATAAGATTACGACGACTATCAATAAAAATATTCATGCTGCGATGCAAAATGCAGTGGCGACCTACGGCTATCTGCTAGATGATTCGACAGGACAGCCTGAGGTGGGGAATGTCCTCATGGACAACCAAACGGGAGCTATTCTTGGATTTGTCGGTGGTCGCAATTATCAAAAAAATCAGAATAACCACGCTATCGACACAAAACGTTCTCCTGCTTCGACTACTAAGCCGATATTGGCTTACAGTATTGCCATCGACCAAGGTCTGATGGGAAGTGCAAGTATCTTATCAAACTATCCGACCAACTTTTCAAACGGCAATCCTATCATGTATGTCAATAGTCCTGGTACAGGGATGATGACGTTAGGGGAGGCCCTTAACTACTCATGGAATATTCCAGCCTACTGGACTTATCGTACACTCCGAGAGAAGGGTGTTGATGTTAAAGGCTATATGGAAAAAATGGGTTACGAAATCCCAGAATATGGTATTGAGAGTTTACCGATGGGTGGAGGAATTGACGTTACAGTTGCTCAGCATACTAACGGATATCAGACTCTGGCCAACAACGGAGTTTACCATAAGAAACATATGATTGCGAAGATCGAGTCAACAGATGGTCGAGTGGTCTATGAACATAAGGATAAACCTGTCCAAGTTTATTCGAAAGCGACAGCGACCATCATGCAAAGCTTGCTTCGCGATGTTATCTCATCTCGGATTACCTCAAGTTTCCAGACAGACTTGGCTACCATCAATCCCAGCCTCGCTAGCGCCGACTGGATTGGAAAAACTGGTACAACCAATGAAGACGAGAATATGTGGCTTATGCTTTCTACGCCTCGCTTGACCTTGGGTGGCTGGCTAGGTCACGATGACAACCGCCCACTAGCCAAAGGGGCGGGCCACTACCGCAATGCCAACTATATGGCCCACTTGGTTAATGCTATTCAACAAGCAAAACCTGGCATTTGGGGGAATGAGCGCTTTAATCTTGACTCAAGTGTGACCAAGTCACAAGTTCTCAAGTCGACAGGGGAGAAACCGGGCAAGGTTTCAATTAATGGCAAAGAAGTTAACGTTTCCGGTTCTACCGTAACAAGTTACTGGGCTACTAAAGAAGGGGCGCCAGTAACCACCTACCGCTTCGCTATTGGAGGAAGCGATGCAGATTATCAGAATGCTTGGAAGAATATTCTAGGAAGCATTCCTGCAGTAACTCCTCCAAGCTCAAGTAGCAGTTCGGGAACAACAAGTTCGAGTGGAAATACTCAGAGTGGCTCTTCAGGACGTTCACGTCTATTTAATCGTTAAGATAGAGTAGCAGCAAGGTTAGTAATTTCTCCTTGTTGCTACTTTTTTCTTTGTTAGTTTCGTGTTACAATAGGAGTATGAATCATTATCAGAAAAAGATTGTTAAGGGAACACTATATTCGCTACTCTCAGGCCTAATCTGGGGAATCTGTGGGATTTTAGGAGAGTATTTTTTCACTCATTATCCAGTGTCTTCTGGATGGATTACTTCTATGCGTTTACTGGTAGCGGGAGGGTTGGTTTTAGGCTTATCGGCCTTTCAGTTGCGCACTCGATTATTGGACATCTGGCGTGATAAGAAAAATTATCTACCTTTTTTAGCCTATGCTATTCTAGGTATTTTTTCTGTGCAGTTTTTCTTCTATCTCTGCGTTGAGTATTCCAATGCGACGACGGCAACCATTTTGCAATTTATCAGCCCCGTTTTTATTTTGTTTTACAATCGCCTCGTTTACCAGAAGAAGGCTTCGATTACAGCAGTTTTCTATGTTTTGATTGCCATGCTAGGTGTTTTTTTGATGGCTACAAAAGGGGACTTGTCCCAGTTATCCATGACACCTTTGGCTCTAGTAACAGGTTTGCTCAGTGCAGTAGGGGTCATGTTTAATGTTATCCTTCCCCAGCGTTTTGCACGGCGCTACGGTTTCGTTCCGACTGTTGGTTGGGGGATGATTCTGGCAGGGCTCTTTAGTAATTTCCTTTATCCTATTTATCAGATAAGTTTTCAAGTGGATTTGGTAAGTGTGCTGATTTGTCTGACGATTGCCGTGTTTGGCACCGCTTTTGCCTTTTTCCTATCTATGAAGGCTGTGTCCCTCGTTTCCCCGCTGGTTGTATCGGTGGTGAGTGCTAGCGAACCGCTTTCTTCAGCTTTATTAAGTGTTCTTTTTTGGGGATTGGTCATGGATGGTTTTTTGGCCTTGGCTATGGTGTTGATTATCGTTCCGATGATTTTCTTATCTGTAGAAGAAGCAAAACAAGCCCAGTAAAGATGATTATTTGATAGTTGAGGCTTCAAATTTGAAGCCTTTTTTGGTAGAATAGGTATCATTATAACGAACCAGGAGGCGCCTATGACTGCTACAAAAATGAATGCCCAAGAAATCATCCAATTTATCGCCAATGCTGAAAAGAAAACCAGTGTCAAAGTAACCTTTGAGGGAGAACTCGCAACTGCTGTACCAAGCTCTGTTGTCAAACTAGGAAATGTTTTATTCGGAGACTGGAAGGATATCGCTCCGCTTCTTGAAGGTTTGGTAGAAAATCAAGATTATGTTGTCGAGCAAGATGCTCGTAACTCTGCAGTTCCTTTGCTAGATAAACGTGCTATCAACGCTCGTATCGAGCCAGGTGCGATTATCCGTGACCGAGTTGAAATTGGTGACAATGCTGTTATCATGATGGGAGCCGTTATCAATATTGGTGCTGAAATCGGTGCAGGAACCATGATTGATATGGGTGCCATCCTTGGTGGCCGCGCTATCGTTGGAAAAAATAGCCACGTTGGTGCAGGGGCAGTTTTGGCGGGTGTGATTGAGCCAGCTAGTGCTGAACCAGTCCGCGTCGGAGACAATGTTCTTATCGGTGCCAATGCAGTGGTTATTGAAGGAGTCCAAATCGGCGGTGGTTCAGTTGTTGCAGCAGGAGCTATTGTTACCCAAGATGTTCCAGAAAACGTTGTAGTAGCAGGTGTTCCAGCTCGTATCATCAAAGAAATTGATGCCCAAACCCAACAAAAAACAGCGCTTGAGGATGCGCTTCGTACCTTGTAATTGCAAAAGTAAAAAAGAGGCGGAACCCTTTTTCCAGCCTCTTTCTTCTATCAAAAGGAGGATCGATAGATGTTAGATTTAATTCAGACTAGACGAGATTTACACCAGATTCCAGAGATTGGCTTGGAGGAGTTCGAGACTCAGGCTTATTTGCTGGATGTGATTGAGAAATTGATTGAGGGCAAGGACTTTGTTCAAGTTCGTACTTGGCGAACAGGAATTTTGGTATATTTGCAGGGAAGTCAGCCGGAGCGGACCATTGGTTGGCGGACAGATATTGATGGCCTGCCTATCGTCGAACAAACAGGCCTGCCTTTTGCTTCTCAACACCAAGGTCGCATGCATGCTTGTGGCCATGATTTTCATATGACCATTGCCTTGGGCTGTCTTGAGCGCTCCCTTGAGGAGCAACCCAAGAATAATCTGCTCTTCCTATTTCAGCCTGCTGAGGAGAATGAAGCCGGTGGTATGCTCATGTATGAGGATGGTGCTTTTGGGGACTGGCTACCAGACCAGTTCTATGGCCTTCATGTTCGTCCAGATTTGAAGGTCGGGCAGATCGCGACCAATACTCATACACTCTTTGCAGGGACTTGTGAGGTGAAGATTCGTTTCAAAGGAAAAGGAGGACACGCAGCTTTTCCGCATGAGGCCAATGACGCCTTGGTGGCTGCTAGTTACTTTGTAACCCAAGTACAGTCAGTTGTCAGCCGCAATGTCAATCCAATCGAGGGAGCAGTGGTGACATTTGGTCTTTTCCAAGCTGGAACAACCAACAATGTCATTACAGACACAGCATTTTTACACGGAACCATTCGCGCCTTGACTCAGGACATGAGCCTATTAGTACAAAAAAGAGTCAAGACAGTAGCAGAAGGTGTTGCAGCAGCCTTTGATATGGAAGTTGAAGTGGAACTCAAGCAAGGAGGCTACCTACCTGTGGAGAACCATCCAGCCTTGGCGCGTGAACTGATGGACTTTTTTGAAGAGAAAGACGGAATCGAGTTGATTGATATCGAGCCTGCTATGACTGGTGAGGACTTTGGCTATCTCCTTTCAAAGGTAAATGGCGTTATGTTTTGGCTGGGTATTGATAGTCCCTACGCCCTTCATCACCCTCAGATGAGTCCTAAGGAAGAAGCCTTAGCCATTGGGGTCGATGCGGTCTCTAGTTTCCTAAAAAAGAAGGCAGCAGAGTAGAGGAATTGTCTATGAAAGCAGAACTACGAAAGCAAGTCTTACACGAAATGAAGGCTTTATCTCAGGAGAAAAAACAGGCTATGAATCGAGCTTTAACCGAGCGTTTCTTACGTCACCCTTTTTACCAAGAAGCCAAGACCATCGCAACCTATCTCTCCTTCCCTCATGAATTTCAAACGCAAGAATTGATCGAGCAGGCGCTGAAGGACGGCAAAAAGGTTCTGATACCCAAAACCTATCCCAAGGGGCGGATGGAGTTTGTGGTATATGATCCGCAGCAGTTGGTAAAAACCTCCTTTGGTTTACTGGAACCGCAAGGAGACTTGGAAGTGGTGGAACCGTCTCAGATTGATTTAATTCATGTTCCGGGCTTGGCTTTTACAACAGAGGGCTATCGGATTGGATACGGCGGAGGCTATTACGACCGTTATTTGGAGAATTTTGCTTGGCATAGCCTGAGTACAATCTATCCTTGTCAAGTTCAGGAGTTTGACTTTGAAAACCATGATATTCCCGTCCAGGAGGTGCTAATAGATGAAAGAAATCTTTGATAAACGTCACCCTGTGACTAGTTTTTTCCTCCTAGTGACTGGCTTTGTATTTTTACTGATGCTGATTACTACGGGTATCAACTTTGATCAGGCAAAAACTCTGTTTCAGTTTGGAGCTATGTATGGACCGATCATTCGCCTGTTCCCTGAGCAGATATGGCGCCTTTTTTCGGCTATATTTGTGCATATCGGTTGGGAGCATTTCATTGTTAATATGATTTCACTTTACTTTCTTGGACGACAGGTGGAGGAGATTTTCGGCTCTAAGCAGTTTTTCTTTCTCTATCTCTTATCAGGAATGATGGGGAATCTCTTTGTTTTTGCTTTCACACCGAAAGTCCTAGCAGCAGGAGCATCCACCTCCCTCTATGGACTATTTGCTACGATTATTGTTTTGCGCTACGCAACTCGCAACCCCTATATCCAGCAGTTAGGGCAATCTTACCTGACGCTTTTCGTGATAAATATCATCGGAAGTGTCCTGATTCCAGGAATCAGCCTAGCAGGGCATATTGGTGGCGCGGTAGGTGGGGCCTTTCTAGCAGTCATCTTTCCAGTCAAATGGGAGAGAAGGATGTATAGTACCAGCCAGCGAATCGGAGCAACCCTACTTTTTGTCACACTAGCCGTTTTCCTTTTCTACAAAGGAATGAGCTATACGTAGGGATGGAATAGTTAAAAAGCTACTCAAAAAATGAGTAGCTTTTTTTGGAACCATTCGAAACAACACAGCTCTAAAACCAAGAGCAGTTGTAGAGAATGAAGAAATTGGTTTTGGAACCATTCGAAACAACACAGCTCTAAAACTGCTAAGAGCTAAAATGGGCGAAGGAGATGGTTTTGGAACCATTCGAAACAACACAGCTCTAAAACATTTTTTAATAGCATCTTCATTAGCTTTCAGTTTTGGAACCATTCGAAACAACACAGCTCTAAAACTTACCTCTTGCGCGGGTTACGATTTTATCTGTTTTGGAACCATTCGAAACAACACAGCTCTAAAACTGTGGGTCAAGATACTTTCTGATAATGCCGGTTTTGGAACCATTCGAAACAACACAGCTCTAAAACTTGATTTTCGTCATTTTTTTAAATCGTATTGTTTTGGAACCATTCGAAACAACACAGCTCTAAAACTAAATCTTACGCCGAAATTATTGAAGAGAAGTTTTGGAACCATTCGAAACAACACAGCTCTAAAACCACCATCCACAAAAAGTTTAAAATCATTGAGTTTTGGAACCATTCGAAACAACACAGCTCTAAAACCTCAATACCGATGCTTGGAACGCCCTGACTGTTTTGGAACCATTCGAAACAACACAGCTCTAAAACATAATACGAGGATCCTCATCGTAAGGTGCAGTTTTGGAACCATTCGAAACAACACAGCTCTAAAACGTATCTGGTGAATATTCCTGGCTGACCAGCGTTTTGGAACCATTCGAAACAACACAGCTCTAAAACAGCAGAAACGGAAAACATCAGCACATAAAAGTTTTGGAACCATTCGAAACAACACAGCTCTAAAACCCTCGTCAATAACAAGAATCGCAAACTCACGTTTTGGAACCATTCGAAACAACACAGCTCTAAAACCAGAATATCTGTTACATCCTTCCCGACAAAGTTTTGGAACCATTCGAAACAACACAGCTCTAAAACACAGCTAACATGGCATTTTCAAGCGTGACTGTTTTGGAACCATTCGAAACAACACAGCTCTAAAACATATCTTTTGCTAAGGCTTCTTGTGTGGTAGTTTTGGAACCATTCGAAACAACACAGCTCTAAAACAATGGACTAATTGTTACCACTAAATAATTTGTTTTGGAACCATTCGAAACAACACAGCTCTAAAACTTGTTTTTGGTTTTCAGAGTTCCTCTGATTGGTTTTGGAACCATTCGAAACAACACAGCTCTAAAACGGCCTTGTTTGAACGATCAACAGCATCGCCGTTTTGGAACCATTCGAAACAACACAGCTCTAAAACGTGACTAGAAGTTCATTGCTTCGAGTTAAAGTTTTGGAACCATTCGAAACAACACAGCTCTAAAACAGCTAGTCCATCTTTAACCCGTATGTCTCCGTTTTGGAACCATTCGAAACAACACAGCTCTAAAACCTCGTAGAAAAATTTTTCTCACGAAATTTCGTAATCGCGCCATTCGTCCCAGCCAGACTTCAGTTCGTCAGGTTCCAATTGTTACCCTTATTATACCATATTTTCAGGGTTCAAGAAATAGTCTTGATCCAGCACATACTGCGGAAAATCAAAGACTTTTCGAGGTTCTACAAATAAGACTCTTAGTTGATTGAGTTGGATATACTCTATCAGATTTACTAACTCATCCTTTGATAGATAGGCGGTCGCATTGATGAAAACAAGGAGTTTCTTTTTGGAAAGATATTTAAAAACTTGAACAATTTCTAGCATCTTTTCAAAAGGTGTATCACTTAGAGTTTCAACTTTGACCCCTAGCGCATCGATTAACTCCAGAATGGTGATTTCGTCGTATTCTAAGTCCAATTCGTTTTCCAAGCACTCAAATGCCAGTAATTCTGTAATCGTAGCTACCAGCTTTTCAATCATGGACTTCACTTCTGGCTTGTCATTGAGCTGATTTTCAAGATCCGCATGTATCAACTTGAGCATGGCAGGTGAGTTGAGATTGTATCCTAAGACATCCGTTATCACTAGTAACTCGGACTCTTTCAGTGCTTTTAGATTTCTATCAAACAACTTCAACTCCCCATCATCAGTATATTGGTAGAACTGCTTGACAATGGTTGAAAAGGTAAACTGGTCTTCCAACACTAAAAAAGTTGCATTTTCAATGGTTAATGGTTCATCCAATAGCGGGAAATTAATCTTCATCTCGAGGCTCCTCTCCTAGAAAGACCAAGCGTGCGTCGGAGTTTGCTACGCTGGTATTTCGCTCGCCGTTTAAGTAAATCATGCGAGAAAACTGCTTTTCTGTAACGGTTAAGAGGGTAATATTGCCTTTTTTAGGATTATGAGTTTTAAGGCGTTCAATCATGGCGTTATTAGCAGAGTTGTTGAGCAAGAGCTTGCTATAGATGGAGAATTGGTGCATGATAAATCCCTCGTCTATGAGGAACTTCCGAAATTTTCGATAGGCCTTACGTTCCTCTACGGTATCAACTGGCATATCAAACATTAAAATCATACGCATATATCGATAACTCATATCCTAAACTCAGGAACTCCTTTCTCGGGTTGATTGAGAGCTTGGATGACTTTCTTAGTATAGTCGCTGACGATATTGGACAGGTACATATCTTTACCATTGTAGTGGAAGGTATCTGAGAAAATAGTGAAAAGTTCTCGTTTGATTTTGACAAAAGAACTGTTTCGATTTTCATAGACGATTCTGTCAATAATCGGACGAAAAGGTTCCATAATATCACTGGCGAGGTTGAATTGATTAAACTGGTTGGCATGTTTCAAGCCAAACTGGGTCATACAACCAGACAAGACAATCTCACGCGCAAACATACTCAAAATTAAGGTGTAACCGTAGTCTAAGGCAGCATTGACATCATTATCTTGTTCACGGCTAAAATCATTTCCAAACAAGGTGTTAAAATAAATCCGAGCTGCGTGCCCTTCGCGGTTACTAGGATCAAACAAATCCAGCCCATGATAGAGATCAATGACGGACTGGCTCTTTTCCAGAAAACCACAACTCCCCAGATAAAAAGCTTGATTGAGAATTTTTTGTGCAATAATGGTGGTCCAAACTTGTGCTTTAGCTTCCTCGCTCCAAGTAATTTGGCGAGAGAGTTGTAAACTGGAATCGTGCCGACCGTAGTAAGGCATTAAGTATGCCGTTGGCAAGCGTTTATCATCACAAAAGATGACCAGAATATTTTCATCCACCAAGCGTTTAATCAACATAGTGGAGAGAACGATATCCGTCGTCTCCAAAAGTAGGATGTCCACCTCGGACAGGTGAATCAACTCTGTCCGAGAAGCATCTTTAAAAATCAAGTGATTGTTCTTGTAAGAGAGCTTAGAGTGTGTATTGACAACAACGGTTCTCCATCCCATTAGTCTTCTCCTAGTTTGCTCAAGTCAATCCGAGTCTCGTAGAGACCAGTGATGGATTGGTGGATGAGGGTGGCATCAAGCATTTTTCTATCCGGCTTTGGACGCATTCTTGGTACTGTGTATTTATCATTAAAGAAATTAATGATATCTTTTGGAGCACCACTCTTTACAAAACTAAACATTTTTATAAAATTATCATAATAATAACGAATTGTCTCCTCGTTATTGTCAATTTGTTTGATCGGTCTTTCATTATATCCATTAATGAGAGTTTGCAATGACTTAGTTTCACCTAACATTTTTTGTGAATAATTTGATAAACGATCCGCAATATTATCAAACTCATTCTGATGAGTCTGTATAAAATTTTGGCTTTCCTTTATTGCACTTTCAGATTTTAAATCCATCAAATTTGATTTAGTCAAAAGTCGTCTCATATGGAAAAACAATTCATTCTGAGTTTTTGTTAATTTAAATTGGGTAGCTTTATGAAGGTTTGACTTGCTTTCAAATAGCATCCTTGTTCCATCAATTTTCTGCATTAGTGAATATTTTGGAACTTTATAGAAAGCTAGAACACGATTTATATTATTCTTCTTAAGAAAACCATTTTCTGAGGTATCATTTAAGAATTGAAATGGATCATTATTAAATTTTTTATAATCTATGATAAAAATGTCATGGAATTCTTTTACAGTCTCTATCTTACATTTCTTTTCATTAAATCGCTCTGCAATTATGATAATAGATAAGGCAGAATTCATTGGCCCATAACCTCCATATATGGAAGTATCTAAAGATGAAACTTTTGTTTTTAGTGGATATCGATTATTGGCAGCGATTTGTTTATTAAATTTTCCGACAGGATTTTGATTATAAAATGCTCCTTTTTTAATCATTGTACGTTTGACAAAGTTGACTTGAGAGTTGTAGATGATATCTTTTATGATTGGCAAATCCCTATTACAATCCCAAATGTTTTTACTAACTTTAGAATCTGGATTATTAAAGAATCTCATGATATTAGAATAGAGATGCTTTCTTATCGTTGCTTTATTCTCTTCATGTCGATTAAAGTGAGCATGGTGGCCATATATCAACTCAGGAGCTAATTTTGGATAGGCTTTAAGAAGAGTTTGTCCTACAACAACAGCTAGATAAGCATCATGAGCATGGTGATAATCATTCAACTCACGTATTTTTGCAATATGAAAGGTATTTCTAAAATTGGTAATTAGTTGAGATTTTAAAGTAATGATTTTGGTGTCTAAAAAACGATTATCTAGTATGCGAGCAACGTGTTTTATAATTTGTCGTGTTTCGACTAATTGACGTTCAATAAAGCCAGCTTTCATGCTCTCGGTCAGAACACCATCAGGAGTTCGTTCGCTAGTAGTTAATCTTTGATATTTCGTTTGAGAAATTAACTTGGCATTATATAATTTCTCCCAGAAAGGTTTCATATTAGCAACCGTCTTTTTGTCTGGTATATTATTCAACTTTCGTTGATTGTTTTCCCTATGCGTTAATACTTTATTATCAATCGAATCAATTGGTAAAAAACTATAGGGGATAATATGATCGACTTCGTATTGATCAAGCTGGTCTCGGTATAAGGGGGTAGGGCTTCCGGTTTTATCTAGGGAATACATGTCCTTTCCATTTTGAAGATAATATAAATATAATTTCTCAGATTGTAGTTGTTCATCTGAATGAGGAACTTTCCCATTTTCTAATACACTATTTTCAATATTTTTTAGTGCAGATTCTAATTTAGTTCTACGAGTTTTTGCCTTTTTTTGCCCCTCTTCGGTGGTCATATTTTCACGAGCCATTTCAATAACGATATTTTGGGGTGGATATCCTATAATTTGAACCAGTTCATCAACAATTTTAATACTATTTAAAATTCCTCGTTTGATAGCTGGACTACCAGCCAATTTTTTAATTTCGTCAAATACATCATCTTCAACAGTTGATTTAGATTGAATGGATTTGATAGCAGAATCAAAGGATAAAGTGCTGTCAGATATGAGCTGAGATAAATTACGATTTTCATCATCGTTTCGAAGGAACTGCATTAAATTAAAACCTGTATCCTCGTCGCGAATGTCTAATAATAACTTAGCTGAATAACGTCCCCAGCCAGTATAGCGTAATTTTGAGAGTTGATTAATTCTCTCTTCATTTAAAAATTCAAGATGTCCAAAATATTTTGTAAGGTAGTTTTTAATAGATTTTTTATCATCAAAAACAGTAATAACTTTGACAATCTCTTCTAACTCTTTTTGATAGATTTCAGAATCGAGTAGCTCCTCTGAAAAAATAGTTTTTAAATCATTATATGTTTTTAAAGTCGAATTAAGGGATTTGCCTTTTTCAATTCCTGAAACAATCTCAACCGCTTGTAAATTTGTGTAATTCTCCAAGTAATCAAGGAGCATTGCAGAACTAACACGTTTACTATTCGTTTTAAATAAGTTATTGATTATTTCTTGTCGGAGTTCAGAATCGAAAAAGTGAGTTTTACCATATTTGTCTTTATACTTGACCCGAGTTAATTCATTTTGGAGCATGACTTCTTCATAGATCAAACTACGTTTTGGTAAAACTTTTTCATTTAAGAGAATAATATCATTTCCTATTAGATTGGTGATGAATGCATCTCTAGTTTCATCCATATTTATAAGTTTATGATAGTTCCAAGGACGTATTTTACCATTTCTAGTATCTTCATCGTTATCATCTAAAATATCTTGGCTAATCGTTCGTTTAATCCAAGCAAATCTACTATTATTTCCTTTTGACAGAGGACCAACATAATAAGGGATTTTAAATGTCAAGATAGATAGTAATTTATCTTTGTTTTCTAGTAGAAAAGGATAATCTCTTCCTTGCCTTTCTATAATTTTTTCTAGTTCATAAGTGTGAATTTGATTAGGAACAGCTCCATTATCAGTTGTACGGAGTTTTCTTAAAAAGGTTCCGTCTGATATTTTATTAAGAAAATATTCTGCCCCTTCAATACCAGTGATTTTCCCACTAATATAGTCATAAAAATTTTGTTGTATTGTTTTTTGTTTTTGTGGATTAGTTAATACCATCTTATTAGATATGTATCCAACATATCCCTTTGTTTCTTTATCTACATCAAATCCATTTGGTGTTTTTCTGCCAAAGATCTCTAAGTAATCTTGTTCAGATAGATTTTGTTTAACAAAAGATTTGAAACGTTGCAAATCTTTACGGTGTTCCTCGTATCGCTCGGCCATAGTAGCAGAAAAGCGAGCATGAGTTGTTCCAGTGTATGTTAGCATACCAGATAGAAGTATAGTATCGCGTAAAACTTTTAGTTTAGCAAATACATCGGAAAAATCTTCTTCTAATGAGCCAAGAAAGTTTTCTAGATTTTCATCATAGCTTTCTTTGGAGAAATTAAGATCTGGTTCTTCTTCTAATTCAAAACAATCTTTAAATTTCGTTTTTAAACCAAATAATAGCTGTAATAGTTGTTTGAAAATACTTTTGTCTTTTTTAAGAAGCTCTTGTTGAAAATAGGGTAGTATTTTTTTAACTTTTTCTTGTCTGTTATCACTGGATTTAAATATAGCTGCTATGGTTTTAGATTCTTCAGAGACTTCCAAATCGAAAACTTCTTGACAAGATTCAATGAAATCAATCCAAGAGTTTTGCATATTGATATTATTAGGATTAATCTTATCTAACGTTAAAAAATGTCCTCTATACTTTAAAATATGTGATAAGGCCATGTAAACTTCACGAATATCGGCTACGGGAGAGCTTTTATCTGCATCAGCTAAGTGTTTTCGTAAATGATAAATCGTAGGATATTTCTTGTGATAGGCAGTCTCTAGTTCTTTATCACCAAAAAATGGCTGTTTTATCTGTATATCCTCACTTTTATCACCAAGCACTCTAAAACTTTCATCTAATCTACGATAAAAATTTTTATCGACTTTTTCAATCTCTTTTTGAAAAATATCTCTTAAATAAGCAATTCTATGATTTCTTCTATCAATTCTCCGGCGATTAACACGAAATACCCGAGTTCCTTGAGCTGATTGAGCGGGTACAAAGGTGGTAGATCCGATTAAATTCTTTTTTATTTTTTCTTTTTCTGTATTACCTAAAACTTTAAATCTAAAAGCAGGTACTCGATAATCTTCAGTTACAACGGCATAACCGACGGATGATACACCTATATCTAAGCCGATTGAATAATTCTTATTAAATTTTGCCATAAAACTGCTCCTTGTCTTGATTTTCGATTTTATTTTTTGTATAATATCTGTGTTGGAACTATTCGAGACAACACAGCCAAAAGATTTTTCTTTTGAGTTAAAATATGGTTATCCATAATCAATTATGCGCACCGATTCGGTGCTTTTTATTTTATTATACTAACTCATTGTACTCCTATTTTTATAAAAAAACAAATAATATAGTAGCGCTTTCATAAAATTCGAGATCAATTCGATGGAGCTTGTAAGTGGGTTAACTGAGAAATACGATTTCCTTTTGTTGGTTTATATGTTCGGGATGATAGTAATACAAAATAAAAAGAACTGGGATAATTAACTATCCTAGTTCTTTTTTTATGTGAACTGTTCTTCTATTTCCCCTCAGCTAACTCTTTTCCGAGTTGGATGAGGTAGTCTTTCAAGTCGTTTTTGACTTGTGGGTGTTTGAGAGCATAGTCGATGGAGGTTTTCATAAAGCCAAACTTATCTCCGACATCGTAACGAGCCCCCTTGAACTCACGAGCAAATACACGTTGTGTTTTATTGAGGGTATCGATTGCATCTGTCAGCTGAATTTCATTTCCTGCACCTGGAGCTTGGTTTTCGAGGATTTGGAAAATTTCAGGCGTGAGGAGGTAGCGTCCGATGATAGCAAGGTCGCTAGGAGCATCCTCTGGCGCTGGTTTTTCAACGAAGGTTTCAACGCTGTAAAGACCGTCTTTTCCTTCGCCTTGTGGAGCAATAACCCCGTAAGCAGATACTTCGTCATGAGGGACTGGCATAACAGCGATAGTAGACGCGTGGGTACGCTCGTAGTCATCCATGAGTTGTTTGGTGAGCGGAACAGCTTTTTCGTTGGTGATATCCATCAAGTCATCACCAAGCATAACGATAAAGGGTTCATTTCCAACGAAAGCCTTGGCTTGCAAAACGGCATCGCCGAGACCACGTGGATGCGTTTGGCGGATAAAATGTAGGCGCATGCCAGTTGTTTCATCAACTAGCTTTAAAAGATCTGTTTTCCCTTTTTCTTTGAGGTTGTATTCCAATTCGAAGTTTGAGTCGAAGTGGTCCTCAATGGAACGTTTTGACTTACCAGTAACAACCAAAATGTCTTCGATACCAGATTTGAGAGCTTCTTCAACGATAAACTGGATAGTTGGCTTGTCTACGATTGGCAACATTTCCTTGGCCAAGGCCTTAGTTGCTGGGAGGAAACGAGTTCCCAATCCAGCGGCAGGGATGACTGCTTTTCTGACTTTTTGTTTCATAAATGTTCCTTTCTATAAAGGTCTATGACCATTCGTTTTCTGCTTTAAATTCATTGCTCATAATGTCAGTGATTGCTTCTTTGATATTGACACCTTCGTAGATAACTCGGTAAATAGCCTGTGTGATTGGCATGTAGACACCCAATTCCTGAGCCAGTTCGTAAGCTGCTCGAGTCGTTGAGATTCCTTCGATGACCATGCCCATGTTTGCTTCGATGTCTGCGAGGGATTCTCCACGGCCAAGAGCATTACCGGCCCTCCAGTTACGAGAGTGGACAGATGTTCCCGTTACAATCAAATCCCCAACTCCAGAAAGACCGCTATAAGTTAGAGGATTGGCCCCAAGAGCGACTCCTAGACGGGTGATTTCTGCCAAGCCACGGGCAATGATAGCCGCCTTGGCATTGTCGCCAAACCCTAGACCATGTAGTGCGCCAGCGCCAACTGCGATGATGTTTTTGAGAGCACCAGCGGTTTCAACCCCGATAACATCCGTATTAGTATAGAGGCGGAAGTAGTGATTACTAAAGAGATTTTGGACGTACTGAGCAGTTTCGAGGTCTTTAGAGGCTGCAGTGATCAAGGTAATATCCCGTACAATAGTTTCCTCAGCATGGCTTGGTCCTGAAACAACGACGACTTCACTACGAAGGTCAGCTGGGATTTCCTCTTCAAGAATGGTTGATAGACGTTTGTGGCTATCTGGTTCCAATCCTTTGGAGGCATGCATGATGATAACCTTGTGATCGAGCACCTTTGCTACTTGTTGGGCAACCAGTCTCGTTACTTTTGTTGGGACCACAAATAAAACAGCATCCACATCCTTTAGTGTTTCTTCCAAGTCATGATAGGCTTTGATCTTTTCGTCGAGTAGGATATCTTTGAAATAGCGTTTGTTTGTATGTTGGTTATTGATTTCATCGATCTGGTCAGAAATATTTCCCCAAATTCGAACCTCGTGTCCATTGTCGTTTAGGACCTGCGAAAGGGCGGTCCCCCAAGAACCAGGACCCAAGACAGCGATGGTTTGTTTCTTCATCTTTTCCTCCTTGTAAGAGTTCTTCCTTTCATTTTACCATAAAAAGCCTTTTCATGCATCACCTGTATATGAAAGCGCACTAATTTATAATAAGGAGACTTCTTTGACAAGATTCCTCTTTTTTGCTAGAATAGCATCAATATGAACGAATGAGAAGGAACTGACGCAGGATGTCGCTCCCTTTATCTATTTTATCAGGAGGAAATATGCTCATTAAAAAAATAAAAACCTATAAATGGCAGGCCTTGGCATCCCTAGTGATGACAGGCTTGATGGTTGCGAGTTCACTCTTGCAACCGCGCTATTTGCAAGAGGTGTTAGAGGCTTTGTTGGCCGGTCAACATGAGGCGATTTATAGTATTGGCGCTTGGCTGATAGGAGTAGCCCTAGTCGGTCTGGTTGCAGGTGGGGTCAATGTAACGCTTGCAGCCTATATTGCTCAAGGAGTGTCTTCGGACCTTCGGGAAGACGCTTTTCGCAAGATCCAGACTTTTTCTTATGCCAATATCGAGCAGTTTAATGCCGGCAACCTTGTCGTCCGTATGACCAATGATATCAACCAAATTCAGAATGTGGTGATGATGGCTTTTCAAATCCTCTTCCGTCTCCCTCTTCTCTTTATCGGTTCCTTTATCTTGGCGGTTCACACTCTTCCGTCGCTTTGGTGGGTGATTGTCCTCATGGTGCTCCTAATCTTTGCACTAACAGCCATCATGATGGGGATGATGGGGCCACGATTTGCTAAGTTTCAAACCCTTCTTGAACGGATCAATGCTATCGCCAAAGAAAATCTACGTGGTGTGCGCGTAGTCAAATCCTTTGTGCAGGAAAAAGCACAATTTGACAAATTTACCGAGGTTTCAGATGAACTTCTCGGCCAAAATCTTTATATCGGTTATGCCTTCTCAGTTATAGAACCCGTTATGATGCTAGTCGGCTATGGAGCGGTCTTCCTCTCTATCTGGTTGGTGGCTGGAATGGCTCAGTCAGATCCATCTGTTGTGGGCTCTATTGCTTCCTTTATCAACTATCTCAGCCAGATTATCTTTACTATTATCATGGTTGGTTTTTTAGGAAATTCTGTCAGCCGTGCCATGATTTCCTTGCGTCGTATCCGAGAGATTCTAGATACTGAGCCAGCGATGACCTTTAAAGATCTCCCAGATGAGGAGTTAGAAGGAAGTCTCTCTTTTGAAAATGTGACCTTTACCTATCCCAATGATGATGAGCCTACGCTGAAGAATGTAACCTTTGATATTGCGCCTGGTCAGATGATCGGTGTGGTTGGGGCGACTGGAGCAGGGAAATCCACCCTAGCTCAGTTAATTCCACGACTGTTTGATCCACAGGAGGGATCTATCAAGATTGGTGGCAAGGATATTCGAGACGTCAGCGAGGGAACCTTGCGTAAAACAGTTTCCATCGTCTTGCAACGTGCTATTCTCTTTAGCGGAACCATTGCAGATAATCTTCGTCAAGGAAAAGGAAATGCCAGCGTGTCAGAAATGGAACGTGCAGCACGGATTGCTCAAGCCAGCGAATTTATCGGACGCATGGAAAACAAATTTGAGAGTCAGGTCGAAGAACGTGGCACCAACTTTTCTGGTGGACAAAAGCAACGGATGTCCATTGCCCGTGGGATTGTCAGCAATCCCCGTATCCTGATTTTTGACGATTCAACTTCGGCATTGGATGCTAAGTCAGAAAGACTCGTACAGGAAGCTTTGAATAAAGACCTGAAAGGGACGACAACCATTATCATCGCTCAAAAGATCAGTTCAGTCGTCCATGCAGATAAGATTTTGGTCTTGGACCAAGGACGATTGATTGGTCAAGGAACACATGCAGACTTGGTAGCTAACAACGCCATCTACCGAGAAATCTACGAAACACAAAAGGGAAAGGAGGAATAAAATGAAAACAGTGCGATTTTTCTGGAATTACTTTAAAGTTTACAAGCTCTCCTTTGTCATTGTGATTCTGATGGTTGCAGTTGCGACAATTGCCCAAGCCCTCTTTCCAGTTTTTTCAGGTCAAGCAGTGACGGAGCTCGCTAACCTAGTTTTAGCTTATCAAAATGGAACTTCCGAACTAGCCTGGCAGAGTTTATCAGCTCTGATGCTGAATCTAGCTCTAGTTGTCCTCGCCTTAGTGGTATCCAGTTTGATTTACATGACCTTGATGACTCGTGTGATTGCCGAGTCGACAAATGAGATGCGTAAGGGCCTTTTTGGTAAACTTTCCCGTTTGACGGTTTCTTTCTTTGACCGCCATCAGGATGGCGATATCCTTTCTCGATTCACGAGTGACTTGGACAACATCCTTCAAGCCTTCAATGAAAGCTTAGTTCAGGTCATGAGCAATATTGCTCTTTACATCGGTTTGATTTTTGTCATGTTTTCAAGAAATGTGACGCTCGCCCTGATAACAGTAGCCAGCACCCCAGTGGCCTTTCTCATGCTGGTCTTTATCGTGAAGATGGCCCGCAAGTACACCAATCTCCAGCAAAAAGAGGTTGGGAAACTCAACGCCTACATGGATGAGAGTATTTCTGGACAGAAAGCTGTTATCGTACAAGGAATTCAAGACGACATCGTAGCAGGCTTTGTGGAGCAAAATGAGCGCGTGCGCAAGGCAACCTTTAAAGGGAGAATGTTCTCAGGCATCCTCTTTCCAGTCATGAATGGGATGAGTTTGGTCAATACGGCCATCGTCATTTTTGCAGGTTCTGCGGTCCTGCTGAACGATCCAAGTATCGAAACAACGACAGCCCTAGGTTTGATTGTCATGTTTACCCAATTTTCTCAGCAGTACTACCAGCCGATTATCCAGGTGGCTGCGAGTTGGGGGAGTCTCCAGTTAGCCTTTACTGGGGCGGATCGTATCCAAGAAATGTTCGATGCAGAAGAAGAGATTCGCCCGCAAAATGCACCAGCCTTTACGGAATTACGAGAAGGCGTTGAAATCAGTCACATTGATTTCTCTTATGTGCCAGACAAGCCGATTTTAAAAGATGTCAGCATTTCAGCTCCTAAGGGGCAGATGGTAGCAGTTGTCGGCCCGACTGGTTCAGGGAAGACGACCATCATGAACCTCATCAATCGTTTCTACGATGTAGATGCAGGTAGCATTTCCTTTGATGGAAAAGACATCCGTGACTATGACTTGGACAGCCTGCGGAGCAAGGTTGGTATTGTCTTGCAGGATTCGGTCTTGTTTAGTGGAACGATTCGGGATAATATCCGCTTTGGTGTGCCAGATGCCAGTCAGGAAATGGTCGAAGCAGCTGCAAAGGCAACTCATATTCATGACTACATCGAAAGCTTGCCTGACAAGTATGATACCCTTATTGATGATGAGCAAAATATCTTCTCGACTGGTCAGAAACAATTGATTTCCATCGCTCGGACCTTGATGACAGATCCTCAAGTCCTAATCTTAGATGAAGCGACTTCCAATGTCGATACCGTAACAGAAAGCAAGATTCAACATGCCATGGAGGCGGTTGTAGCAGGTCGAACCAGTTTTGTCATTGCCCATCGTCTCAAGACCATCCTCAATGCCGATCAGATTATTGTCCTCAAAGATGGAGAGGTCATTGAACGTGGAAATCATCACGAGTTGCTCAAACTCGGCGGTTTCTACTCAGAACTCTATCACAATCAATTTGTCTTCGAATAAAAAAGAAGTTGTCCTCATTGGGCAGCTTTTTCTTGACTATAAAAAATACTTATCACGGTCTTTTAAAAAACATATTAGACAGGAAAGGATTGGAGTGATAAGATAAGACTGTCGCAAGAAAATCGAAGGGAGACACATCATGGCTAGAACGGTTGTAGGAGTTGCTGCAAATCTATGTCCTGTAGATGCAGAAGGGAAAAACATTCATTCATCTGTATCTTGTAAATTTGCAGAGAGCATTCGTCAGGTCGGCGGTCTCCCCTTGGTTATTCCTGTTGGTGATGAGTCCGTTGTTCGCGATTATGTGGAAATGATCGACAAACTGATCTTGACAGGTGGGCAAAATGTCCATCCTCAGTTTTATGGAGAGAAAAAAACTATCGAGAGCGATGATTACAACCTTGCTCGTGATGAATTTGAATTGGCACTCTTGAGAGAAGCACTCCATCAGAATAAACCAATTATGGCAATCTGTCGTGGGGTTCAGCTGGTCAATGTTGCTTTTGGCGGCACTCTTCACCAAGAAATTGAAGGTCACTGGCAAGGCCTGCCTTTTGGGATATCTCATTCTATTGAGACAGTAGAAGGAAGCGTGGTGGCTAAGTTGTTTGGAAAAGAAAGTCAGGTCAACTCAGTCCATCGTCAAAGTATTAAAGATCTGGCGCCTAATTTCCGTGTGACAGCTATTGATCCAAGAGACCAGACCATCGAAGCAATTGAGTCTATCGATGAGCACCGTATCATCGGTTTGCAGTGGCATCCAGAGTTTCTGGTTAATGAAGAAGACGGCAATTTAGAACTATTTGAGTATTTATTAAATGAATTGTAACGGTTAGAGACTCTAGCCGTTTTTATTCGTCCCTTCAGATTTTTTGTATTTTAGCATTTTTACGCAAACGTTTGAATTCTGATAAAAATTGGGCAAATTCAATAAAAAAGCTTGAAAAAATCGAAGGTAAGCGTTATGATAGAAAAGAAGAAATATTGGAGGAATATCATGTCACATATTAAATTTGATTATTCAAAAGTTTTGGACAAATTTGTTGCCCCACATGAAGTGGAATACATGCAATCACAAGTAACAGCAGCAGACGAATTGATCCGCAAAGGAACTGGTGCTGGTAGCGACTTTTTGGGTTGGTTGGACCTTCCTGAAAATTACGACCGCGAAGAATTTGGCCGCATCTTGAAAGCTGCTGAGCAAATCAAGTCAGATAGCGATGTCTTGGTTGTTATCGGTATCGGTGGATCTTACCTTGGTGCCAAAGCAGCTATCGACTTCTTGAACCATCACTTTGCAAACTTACAAACAAAAGAAGAACGCAAAGCACCACAAATCCTTTACGCTGGAAACTCAATCTCATCTACTTACCTTGCTGACTTGGTAGAGTATGTTGCAGACAAAGACTTCTCAGTAAACGTGATTTCTAAATCAGGTACAACAACTGAACCAGCGATCGCTTTCCGTGTCTTCAAAGAACTTTTGGTTAAGAAATACGGACAAGAAGAAGCCAACAAACGTATCTATGCAACAACTGACCGCCAAAAAGGTGCTGTTAAGGTTGAAGCAGATGCCAACGGTTGGGAAACATTTGTTGTTCCAGATGACATTGGTGGACGCTTCTCAGTCTTGACAGCAGTTGGTTTGCTTCCAATCGCTGCATCAGGTGCAGACATCAAAGCCCTTATGGAAGGTGCGAATGCAGCTCGTAAAGACTACACTTCAGACAAGATTGCTGAAAATGAAGCTTACCAATACGCAGCAGTTCGTAACATCCTTTACCGCAAAGGCTACGCTACTGAAATCTTGGTAAACTACGAGCCATCACTTCAATACTTCTCAGAATGGTGGAAACAATTGGCTGGTGAGTCAGAAGGGAAAGACCAAAAAGGTATTTACCCAACTTCAGCAAACTTCTCAACTGACTTGCACTCATTGGGTCAATTTATCCAAGAAGGAACTCGTATCATGTTTGAAACAGTTGTCCGTGTGGACAAACCGCGCAAGAATGTGATTATCCCTACTTTGAAAGAAGACCTTGATGGACTTGGTTACCTTCAAGGAAAAGACGTTGACTTTGTAAACAAAAAAGCAACTGACGGTGTTCTTCTTGCCCATACAGACGGTGATGTACCAAACATGTACGTTACTCTTCCTGAGCAAGATGCCTTCACTCTTGGCTACACTATCTACTTCTTCGAATTGGCAATCGCCCTTTCAGGTTACTTGAATGCTATCAACCCATTTGACCAACCAGGTGTTGAAGCCTACAAACGCAACATGTTTGCCCTTCTTGGAAAACCAGGATTTGAAGAATTGAGCAAAGAGCTTAACGCACGTCTATAATAGAAGAAAAGAGTGGCCTGACCACTCTTTTTACTCTCTTTATTCGTAGACATTGGACTCAGGCGAGACTTGTGATATAATATAGAAAGCAAAAAGGCAGACGCCTAGAGACTTTATAGGAGAAACTATGTCAAAAGATATCCGCGTACGCTACGCACCAAGTCCAACAGGACTACTACACATCGGAAATGCCCGTACAGCATTATTCAACTACCTTTACGCACGCCATCATGGTGGAACTTTTATTATTCGTATCGAAGATACCGACCGTAAACGCCATGTTGAGGATGGTGAACGTTCACAGCTTGAAAATCTTCGTTGGTTAGGCATGGATTGGGATGAAAGCCCAGAAACTCATGAAAACTACCGCCAGTCTGAGCGTTTGGAACTCTATCAAAAATACATCGACCAATTGCTAGCTGAAGGAAAAGCCTACAAATCTTACGTTACAGAAGAAGAGTTGGCAGCTGAACGTGAACGTCAAGAAGCAGCTGGTGAAACACCTCGCTACGTTAATGAATACCTTGGCATGAGCGAAGAAGAAAAAGCAGCTTACGTTGCAGAACGTGAAGCAGCGGGTATCATCCCGACTGTTCGTTTGGCGGTTAATGAGTCTGGTATCTACAAGTGGCATGATATGGTCAAAGGTGATATCGAATTTGAAGGTGCAAATATCGGTGGCGACTGGGTAATCCAAAAGAAAGACGGTTACCCAACTTATAATTTTGCCGTTGTGATCGATGACCACGATATGCAGATTTCTCACGTTATCCGTGGAGATGACCACATTGCCAACACCCCAAAACAGCTTATGGTTTATGAGGCTCTTGGTTGGGAAGCTCCAGAGTTCGGTCACATGACTTTGATCATCAACTCTGAAACGGGTAAAAAATTGTCTAAACGCGACACCAACACCCTTCAATTTATCGAAGACTACCGTAAAAAAGGCTATTTGCCAGAAGCAGTCTTTAACTTTATCGCTCTTCTTGGTTGGAACCCAGGAGGCGAAGATGAAATTTTCTCACGTGAGGAATTGATTAAACTCTTTGATGAAAATCGTCTCAGCAAGTCACCAGCAGCCTTCGATCAGAAGAAACTAGACTGGATGAGCAACGACTACATCAAGAGAGCAGAACTTGCTACTATCTTTGAAATGGCCAAACCATTCCTAGAAAAAGCAGGGCGTTTGACTGACAAGTCTGAAAAAATGGTGGAACTCTACAAACCACAAATGAAGTCAGTGGATGAAATTGTTCCATTGACAGATCTTTTCTTTGCAGATTTCCCAGAGTTGACAGACGCTGAGCGCGAGGTCATGGCAGGAGAAACCGTTCCGGTTGTTCTAGAAGCCTTCAAAGCGAAACTAGAAGCAATGACAGATGAGGAATTTGTGACAGAAAACATCTTCCCACAAATCAAAGCAGTTCAAAAAGAAACAGGTATCAAAGGGAAAAATCTCTTCATGCCGATTCGTATTGCTGTATCAGGTGAAATGCATGGACCAGAATTACCAGACACCATTTTCTTACTCGGACGTGAAAAGTCAATTCAGCATATCGATAATATGCTGAAAGAGATTTCCAAATAAAAAGGACTTCCAATGGATACATGGGAAAAGATGTATGAAGAAGCACGAATCCTATTCAATCCCCATGAAGTTTCTGACTTTGTTTATGCTAATCATGTTGTTGCTGCGGTAGAAGCAGAAGATGGTCAGATCTTCACAGGATTCTGTATGGAGGGCACTTGTGGCGTTTTTCATCTTTGCGCAGAACGAGCGGCTCTCTTCAATATGTATCAATTGTCAGGACAAACTAAAGTTAAGAAAATCCTCGCCTTTCGAGATAAACCTCCCTACGGCGAAGGATCAGGTATGCCCTGTGGCGCATGCAGAGAATTTCTCTTAGAATTGAATGCTGAAAATAAAGAAGCAGAGTTTATGATGGACTACAAAACAAGAAAAACAATCAAAGTTGCCGAGTTGATCCCATACTGGTGGGGAGAGGAACGTGCGACTAATTGGCAAGATAAATAGAAGGAGTCAGTTTTACTGGCTCTTTTCCCTTATTTTTTCAGAATTTCGATAAAGAGG